>JAPPDF010000002.1 GCA_028875575.1 Acidobacteriota bacterium | reverse complement strand
TAGCGGTCACTACGGTCGAGCGAGCATGGATGGGCTGAGGGGAAAAGGACAAGCCAGGGCGCGCCCAGCACAGTCTGTACGCTGAAAGCTCCTAACTAAACGCCGCAAGATGTTGAAGACAAGGACCCGTCCCCCCTATGCTCAGCGACCAGGTGAGGAGTGCGGGCAAATCTATTGCTTTAGTCCCGGCCCGCCTTCTCCCGGACGCAGACCGTTCTTGCCGGGCAGGTATTCCACCACCAGCTCCACGTCGCTGATCATAATGGGGAAGACCAGCTTGCTGTCCTTCTCGAGGACGTCGACCCGAATGGTGTTCCGGCCCATCTTGGGCAGGTCCTCGCCGCGCAGGTCCACGTGCAGCCGGTATCCCCGGTAGCGCTGGGGCCGCGGACGCATCTGGTAGGTCCAGTCCGCCTTGCGCCACTTGGCTTCAGGGAGTTCCTTCCCGTTCCACCACAGCTTGACCTTGTCGGTATGCATCATGTGCTGCACCATGACCTGCAGCTCGCAGCGCCACAGCTCACCCTCGCCTGCCTTGGCCGCCAGGTCGTCGGCCACGTCCAGGTGGATCTCCTTCCCCTTCTCACCGGGGACCAGCTCCAGGGGGAGCTGCCAGGGGACCCCGTACTTTGGGGGGGTGTCCGCCTTGGGATTGCTTCCGATGCGGAAGCGCTTGTCCCTGTGGGCCAGCACGTCCGGATACCCCATGAAGCGCATGGATTCCATGGCCGAGTCGTCGTAGGGATAGCGGTCGGGGTCGGGGTAGTAGGTGTGGAAGAGCACGCCTTCGGCTCCGGCCGCGTAGGCGTTGGCCGCGGCCGCGGCAAAGACCTCGCGGGTGTCCTGGGGATTGGCGGAGTTGTTGATGCCGGCCAGCACCTTGACCTTGGTGCCCTTGGTGGCCTCGACCACCTTCCGCAGCTCGGGGGTTCCGGCTTCATACCCGTGGGTCACCGGCATGGCGATCACCGAGTCCACCAGCTCCTCCCGGATCCAGGTTTCCAGGTCCATTCCCAGCGTGCGGTTGCCCTCCAGAGTGCCGGCAATGCGAATGACCAGCCGCTTCTCACGGCCCTGCTCCTTGGCCGCCAGGTCGCAAGCCTGCCGGATCTCGCGGAGCCAGCCGGTCATGGTCTCGGTGTGCTCGGGGACCTCCCGCCGGGCGATAAAGGGAGCGTAATCTTTGAAATTGATCTCGATGCCGTCGGTGGGATATCGGCTCACCAGCTCCGTGATCACCGCCAGGCGGTCGGCCCGGATCTCCGGCCGGGCGTAGGAGAGCCGGTGGGGCAGATCGTGCACTGCCGCCGGAAAGTCCGGCTCCGGCCCCACCTGCCACTCCGGATGCCGGGTGGTGAAGTCGGCCACGCGGCTGTTGGTGACCTTGTTGGGGGCCGTGTGCAGCATGTTGAGCAGGATATTGGGGAGAAACTTGAATCCCCGGCGCTGGGCGTGCTTGGTGACCACGTCCAGGGGGTCCATGCCCCGCTGGATGAACGAATGGGCGTTCTGGCCGGCCCGATACCAGACGATGTGGTTGACCAGGTTCAGGTTGTGCCCCCAGCGTTCCCCCACCTTGGTGTCGTAGAGGAGCACGCTGCAGTCGCCCACGGCGTAGGTGATGGTATCGATGCCCAGGTCCAGCAGCTCGTCGATGGGCTCCACGTACTGGCGAACGCTCATGGGGGGTTCATAGAGGTAGACGCTGGAGTGGCGTCCGTCCGAATAGAAGATCACTTCCTTCTGGCCGTCTCCCTCCCCGGCCACGGCCGGGGCCGTCAGGGCCAAGACAACCCCAATCAGGAAAAGTCCGGCGACGGCTGCCCTGCCCAGTAGCTTGATGTTCATGGTTGAAGTTCCTCCTTTGTTCAATGACCTGCGGTTGACTTACCCTTCTGATCCCTGCAATCTCCTCTTGCGGACGCGCCGGGGGCGCACCGCCCATCCTGCAAGCTCGCGGCACCGGGGAGCCGCGGCCGCTTCACGCCTGTCTGGCCCTCTGCAATCTCCCCCAGCCCCGCTTCTTGGCGATGTCCAGCAGCACGGCGCCAAGGATCACCGCCCCCAGGACCACCTTCTGGGTGTAGCTCTCCACGCCGGTCAGGTTCATGCCGTTCTGGATCACCGCGATGATGAAGGCCCCGATGAGGGTTCCGAAGATCCGGCCCTCGCCGCCCGCCAGGCTGGCTCCGCCCACCACCACCGCCGCGATGGTGTAGAGCTCGTACATCAGCCCGTAGGTGGGGGAGCCGCTCTTCAGTTGGGAGGCCATGACCACTCCGCCCAGCCCGGCCAGGGCCGCGCACAGGGTGTAAACGAAGATGAGCACGGCCGTGACCGGGACTCCCGAGAGCCGGGCGGCCTCGCGATTGCCGCCGACGGCGTAGATGTAGCGCCCCAGCGCGGTTTGGGTCATCAACAAGTGTGCCGACAAGTATAGCGCCAGCATCAGCAGCACAGCGTTGGGAATCCTCAGAAAATCGGCCCCGCGGCCCAGCCAGACGAAGGAGTCGGGAACCTGGTAGACCGATTGACCCTCGGCCAGGATGTAGGCCAGCCCGCTGGCCACCAGCATCATTCCCAGGGTGGCGATGAAGGGGGGAATGGCGAACCAGGTGACCATGACCCCGGAGAAGGCCCCCAGCAGGCCGCACAGCAGGATGGCCCCCAGGCCGCAGAGCACCATGTCCAGCGGGCCGGCGGCTTCGGCCGAGGCCGCCTCCCGGATCAACCAGGTGCACACCACCGCCGAGAAGGCGATCAGGCTGCCCACCGAAAGGTCGATCCCCGCCGTGATGATGACCATGGTCATTCCCACCGCCAGAATGGCGATGACGGCGATCTGGTTGGCCACGTTCAGCAGGTTGTCGCGCTTGAGGAAGTTGGGCCAGCGGTAGCTAGGGGGCGTCAGGACGCTGGCCCCGGCCAGGCCGGGAAACTTCTCGCCCAGCCTGTCGAAGACAGCCCAGCGGCCGGTGACGTCGGTGCAGGCGATGGCGTGCAGGCACCCGCCCGACCTGGACAGCCCATCCAGGCGTTCCCGGGCGTCGGAGGGCTGGCCCTTGACGGTTCCCAGCACCCTCATTCCGGCGTCGCTCAGCCGGCGCTCGAGGGAGTCGGCAAAGAGCGCATCCTCGCCGTGCTCCCGGGCCACCACCAGGACGGCCGCGCCCGGGGAAAATTCACTGGTGATGCGGTCGGTCAACTGCTCGGCGGCCTCCACGCCGGTGGGGTGCTGCTCGTCCCAGGTGACGTAGCTGAAGCAGGCCCCGAGCAGCACCAGCACCAGCACCATGCCGTAGTCGGAGAGGAGTCGGGACAACAGCCGATGAAAGCGGGGATGGCCCATGGAGTTCACTTCCGGCGACGGGGTCTCAGGCAGGAGAACAGCCCGGAATTCCCATTCGGACAACGGCGTCGGCGTCTGGAGTTGCCGGTGGCGGGGGGCTGGGGGGACAAGCCGACCGGGACGCCGCCAAGCGGCCGGCTCCAGGGTTATTGAAGGGTTGGATCCTTTTCGGCATCGGCCTTGCGGTAGAGGGCGGTGGGGATCAGGATCTCCGGGGGCACTTCCTCTCCCTCGAAGTGCCTGGCGATGGTCTGCATGGTCTGGCGGCCGATGCGGTCCGGAAACTGCACGGGGTCGGCGTAGATCAGCCCGTCCTTGATCGCCTGCTTGCCCTCCGGTTGGCCGTCAAAGCCGATGATCCTGACCTGGTCGGCCTTGCCGGCCTTCTCCAGCGCCGCCCTGGCCCCCAGGGCCGATGGGTCGTTGATGGCGAAGATCCCAACCAGGTCTGGATGAGCCTGGATGGCGTCCTCGGCGGCCTTGTAGCCGCCGTCCTTGGCCCCTCCACCCGGCAGCACGGCCACGATGTCGATGGTGCCCGCCCGGCGATCGCGATTGTATTCGTCGATGATCTCGTTAAACCCCTGCACCCGCAGCAGGCAGGACTCTGCCTGCTCATAGTGGAGCACCACCACCTTGCCCCCGGCTTCGCCCAACGCCTCGATCATGGCCTTGCCGGCTTCCTTGCCACCGGCGTAGTTGTCGGTGGCGATGTGAGAGACCACCTTGGCGCCCGGGGCCAGGCAGGCCAGGTCGGCGGTGAAGACGGGGATGCCGGCCTGGTTGGCCTCCTGGATGGCGGTTCCGATGGCCTTGGAATCGGTGGGGCAGAGCACGATGGCGCTCACCTTGCGCACGATGAAGTCCTTGACCTGGTTGCGCTGGCGAGCCACGTCGAATTCGCCGCTGGTCACCACCACCTCGTAGCCATGCTTGCGGGCTTCATCGGTGAGCGTGTCGGCAATCACCTTGAAGAAGGGATTGGTCAGGGTCATCACCGACAGGCCGATGGTTCCCCGGGAAGGCGTCCCGTCGCCCGGGGTCTTGCCGCCCTCTTCCGCACGGCATCCCGCCAGCAATACCAGCATCGCCAGGGCTGAAAGCTTCCACAGGCAGGATCGCATTTGGGAACCTCCTCGGGCTTTAACCATCCGGTCCCGTCCCACGATTCGAAACGCTCGGAAAATCGGAACCCTTAGAGTAAATCCCCATCCCTGCCGGGAGGTCAAGCCCAAATTGACGCGGTTCGGCTTCCCCATTAGAATGCCTGCCCAGTCTCAATCCACAGGCTTACACAACCGGAGGAACCCATGGCCCAGCGGTGGAACTTCAGACAGGAGCTGGTGTTCTGCTTCGGCCACCACCTGGCCGACAATCCCACCCAGCACATGCTGGAGAAGGCCTTTCGCCACCACGGCCTGAACTGGCGCTACGTCAACTTCGAGCTGGGCAACGAGCGGCTGGCCGAAGCCGTGCGGGCGGTCCGGGTCCTGGGCTTCCGCGGCGGCAACTGCACCATGCCCTGCAAGGTCACGGTCATCCCCCACCTGGACCGCCTGGGCCAATCCGCGGGTGTCATGGAAGCCGTCAACTGCGTGGTGGTGGACGGCGAGGAGTTGGTGGGCGAGAACACCGACGGCAAGGGATTCCTGCAGTCGCTGCGCGAGGTGACCCAACCGGCAGGCAAGCGGGTGACGATCCTGGGCGCCGGCGGGGCCGCCCGGGCCATCGCGGTCGAGACGGCCTTGGCCGGAGCCTCCCGCATCACCATTGTCAACCGCAGCCCCCGGCGGGGACAGGAACTTGTGGAGCTGCTTCAGACCCGAACCGAGGTGGAGGCCCGCTTCCTTCCCTGGGAGGGAGACCACGCCGTGTCCGAAGACACCGAGATCCTCATCAACGCCACCTCCATCGGCATGCACCCCGATGCCGGCGCCCGAATCCCCCTCCGCACAGACACCCTCACGCCTGCTATGGTGGTGGCCGACGTCATCGCCAACCCCCCTCAAACCCGCCTGCTGCGGAACGCCGCCGCCCGAGGCTGCACCGCTCTGGACGGCCTGGGCATGCTGGTCAACCAGGGCGTCATCAGCTTCCGCTACTGGACCGGCCAGGACCCCGACAGCGCGGTCATGCGCGCCGCTCTGGAGGAAGTGTTTGCGGGGTGAGGGGATGGGGGGCGGGGACACTCCTGCCATCGTAGCCGTAGGTGTCGAAGGCCAGTGACTACCCAGGCGTGGGCCTGTCGGTTTCGACTGAGACTGCGGTGAATGCCCGGCAGTACAAGATGTGCGCTCGGCAGTATCCCTTATCGTGATTGTCCCCGCTGGATTTGCATTGGAACCTTCGTTATTGTAATTTAGACACTAAAGTTAAATAGCAAATAGTGTTATTGAACAACCGTAAATAAGGACAGCCCATCATGCGGCGCGGAGAAAGCGGCAGCTATGAAGTGACGATCGTCGGCGGTGAGCGGGTTCGGGCATTTGTGCCGCTGCCGTTGCCCCCAACACCTGCTCTGATGTTGGACGGCTCGCTGCAACAGCTTCTGGAATCGGCGGTACTTGCCTTGGGCCGCCTCGACGCGGTCTCGACTTTGCTGCCGGACCACGCGCTCTTCCTGTATGCCTATGTGCGCAAGGAAGCGGTGCTTTCCTCTCAGATCGAGGGCACGCAGTCCTCTCTGTCGGATCTTCTGCTATTCGAGCTTGAGGAAGTGCCCGGGATTCCGCTTGATGATGTGACCGAAGTGTCCAACTACGTGGCGGCGCTCAGATATGGTTTGCGTCGCCTGGAGCAGAATTTCCCCCTGTCGAATCGCCTGATCCGCGAGATCCACGGTGTGTTGTTGTCGAGCGGGCGGGGACAGTCCCAAACACCCGGTGAGTTCCGCCGCTCGCAGAATTGGGTCGGCGGCAACCGGCCGGGTCATGCTGCTTTCGTGCCCCCGCCGCACACGGTCGTGCCCGATTGCATGACGGCGTTAGAACGCTTTTTCCACGCCACCGACGATGGGGTGCCCGTACTTCTAAGGGCGGGGCTTGCACACGTGCAGTTCGAGACCATTCACCCCTTCCTGGACGGAAACGGCCGCGTTGGCCGGCTTCTCATAACGCTACTTCTGTGTCAAGCCGGTTTGCTAAGCCAGCCGCTCCTCTATCTGAGCCTGTATTTCAAGCAACACCGCGGTGACTACTACGACTTGCTGAACCACGTGCGCCGCACAGGCGACTGGGAGGCTTGGCTTGGCTTCTTCCTGGAAGGAGTGAAGCGAACGGCTGAGGGTGCAGTCTCCAGTGCACAGGGTCTGTCCCGCATGTTCCAGGATGACCGCAACCGCATTCAAGTGTCAGGGGGGCGGAAGACCGGGTCGGCACTGCGTGTACACGACGCGCTCAAGGCGAGGCCTATTCTATCGTTGCCTGCGGCGTGCCGAGAGACCAAGCTCTCCTTTCGGGCAACTGCCTCAGCCATGGAACTGCTCGCGACTCAGGGGATCGCGCGGGAGATTACCGGAAAACGACGGAACCGCCTATTTGTCTATGACCGGTATCTTTCCGTCCTCAACGAGGAAACCGAGACTTCCTGATCTCGGGAAAAGTCAAAGTCACACCCGACCAAGCCCAAAAGTGCTCGGGCGTGGATTGGCAGGGGCAGGTGTCGGCACATTGGGGGGCGCAGCGGATAACGAACGTTGCAGTGGTCTACCCCACAGTTTAGGTCCACCCCAGAATAAGCGCTGAACACCCAATCGTCCCGGGGAAGCACGCCAGCCCGCTTCACAACCCTCACGACTCATCTTCCTCCTCATCCATCCCCACTTCCGCGTGTTCGCGCATGAGGCGGCGCAGGCGGTGGACCGCTCTCTCCAGTAAGGCGGCTGCTTCGTCGTTCACCCCCCGGACCGAGAGCGTGATATCCGGAGAAACCTCTACTTGAAGCCAGCGGTCCATTGCGGGCGACGGTTGTCGGCGGTGGTCCGCGATGTCCTGTAGTGCGGCCAGCAGTTCGCCGAGCTCCGATTCCCGGCCTGGTTCGGAATCTTCAACCGGTATCGGCTGGTACGCGAGGTTCGGGTCGTCCTGGTCCGTGGCCCGGCGGTTCCCTTTCTCCTCCGGGTGGCTGTCCCGCCAGTAGTGCCTCTCGGGCGCCTCGCTTTCTTCCGGGCCGGGCTCGTGGAAGCGTGAATCGGCCAATCTTCCGGGAAACTCGGCGCTGGGTCGGTCTTTCCGCACAGGCGCCCAACGTTCCTCGATGGCTTCCCGCCGCCGGGCTAGTGGACGGATGCTGGGAGATATGGTGGAGACGGCTTCCGGGTTGACGGGAATCCGCCCGTCGGCGACACCGGAAATCAGCTCCGGCGGCGTGTGCTCGAAGATCTTGCGCATGTCGCGGAGGGACACCGGCGCCACAATCCCTCGCTGCTCCGCTTCCCGAACCTGTCGAATGAAGAGCAGGCGGTCCCGGACCAGCTTCGGGTATCGGGTTCGCGACCCGCGCCTTCCCACCTTGGGCAGCAGGCCTTCGTGCACGTAGTAGGCGATGGTCCTGCGATCGAACCCGGTCTCCCGCTGCAGTTCAGCGGCCGTGTAGCTTTCCGTTTCCCGGTCAAAAGCCATAGAAGTGGTTTTTAATGGTGATTAATGTTGTTTACTGTTGACAGAATCCCCTCTACATCGATAATTATGCACTTTACTGATTTTTGCTGACCATATCAAGGAGTCGCCCATGCATCCACTGAAAGCCGCCCTCTCCAACCTGAAACTTGGAGATCCCCAGGCGTGGAAGGGACTGACGATGTTTCCGCTGTTGTCGGACGTCCGCAGCAGCCTCCAATACCTGATGCTGGCCGACGGCCTGCGGGGAGGCTTGGTCACCGTCAAAGAGGTGTCCCGAGCCGGAAGCGTGCCTGACCTTGCGGTGGAGAACCGATCGAAGCTGCCGGTGCTGATCCTGGACGGGGAAGAATTGGTCGGGGCCAAGCAGAATCGCGTTGCCAATCTCACCATGCTCATCCCGGAGCAACACACGGTGGTCATTCCCGTGTCGTGCGTGGAGGAGGGCCGTTGGGACTATGAGCGAGACGATTTCGTCGTGACCGAGCAGCTGCAGTACGCGCGGGGCAGGACTGAGAGGCTCGCCAGCGTGCTCCATTCATTGGCTGAGACCGGTGAAAGGGTGTCCGACCAGGCCCAGGTCTGGCACTCCATTGCGGCCAAAGCCGCCGCCATGGATGCGGCATCGCCCAGCAGAGCCATGAGTTCGATCTTTGAACGGCATGCCGCGACGCTCGATCAATACGTCGAATCCGTCAATTCGCTTCCCGGTCAAGTCGGTGCCGTCTTCATGGTCGGAAAGGAGCGACTCGGCCTGGATCTGTTCGACCAACCCGAAACCTTCGCTTCGATGCTGCCCAGGCTCGTTCGAAGCTATGCCGTCGACGTCATCGAACGTCCAATCTCGCAAAAGAGGTCGGGCCGGGCGGCGGAAGCCCGATCCTTCCTTGCCGGCATCCTCAAGGCGTCCTTCGAGGACCGCCCGGCTTTGGGGTTGGGCCGAGACCTCGGCTGCGTGGCCGACCACCTGGTGGCCGGCGCTCTCCTGGTGGATGAGGTTGTGGTGCACCTGGCTGCGTTTTCCGGTCCCCGTCGCCGACGAGCCGGATCCGGCTCGGTCCGCCCCCCCGCGATCTACCGATAGCCGGCATGATTCACCGAGACTGGACCCCTGAGCGCGTCACGTCCCTCACGGGACCTGTCTTGGCTAGGTTATCTTGCAACTGAGGGAGGTAGTGGGACAGGAGCAGGCGCCGATATACGGAGGGCTCCCTGAGGCTCCGGGTGGCTTCAACATATGATCCCTTTTATTGGTGATGAACTCGCCTTTGAAAGGGTAGTCGGCCCTATTCAGAGCCCATAGTCAGTCCTGAGGTGAAGATCTTTCCCTGAACATGCTGTTGTAGCAATATCTCCGGCTAGAACCCGACGCCGCCTCCGCCGAAGCCGAGGCTGACGCCGAAGCTGATGAGCAGCGAGGCTGCCGTGTTCCGCCCCGCCACCACTCGTCCGACGAACCCGTTCAGGCTGACGTTGTCGGCGACGTCGGCCATCAGCCGCCCGCCCACGATGTGCGCGTCCTCCTGCAAGCCGGGAAACTGGCTCGGCGAGAAGCCCGGCCCGCCGATGTCGATGCCGTCAAGTGCATTGACCATCCGATAGTCCGCCCCGACAGTCAAATAGTCGCCGGCCGGGATGAAGAGACCCAGGTTGAGGAATACGTCCGCCGGGATGTCGACCTTCTCCCCACCCGAGGCAGCGCCGCCCAGCGCCTGGGTGTTGACCTCGGTGCTGGTGCGGTTCCGGTAGCCGATCTCCGCCGAGACTCCTGCCGCGCTGCCGAACTTGCCGATGATGAGCGAGGTTTCGACCCCGGCGCCGCCGTCGCCGAGCGAGTTGATATAGCCGGTGTCGTAGCTGCCGGGGATGATCGCTCCCACCCGCACGGCGACGCTGGGCGCGTCGCTGACAAGCTCATCGACGATTCGCCAGGTGACGGCGAGGGTGGAATCGAATATCCCGCTGTAGCTCTCCTGGCCGCCCGACGGTCCGACCGCGCCCGCCACGAAGCTCCGCGCCCAAGCAGATTGCACGTCTATAGCTACCGAGTCATTGATGGCGTAGTTGACCCCGAACCACATGGTGTTTTGCGCCAGGTTGGCCCCGGTCGCCTCCAGAGGTCCCTTCACCTTGGTGGTCTGGCGGAAAAACTCGGTGGCATTCTGGTTGACGAAGGAAATGTTGACGCTGCCGGTCCCCGGCTCGGCCAACCAGGGCGTGCCCTGGGCGAACGAGAGAGGGGCCCACAAGCACAGGGCAAGCCCCGAGCCGACCAGAACGGTCACGAACGAACGACTATTGCGGATCATAGGGTAGATACCTTCCTTGTTTATCGAATGGATTGCGAGGAAGACGGGCTAGAGTTTGAAGCGCCGGGTCAGGAAGTAGTGAACCACTTCCATCCTCATTTTGCATTCTTCGCCCTGTACGTCGTCTTTACCGCACAGCGCGGTGACCGCATCGTCGTCCGGCGATCCCGTTGTCTTGCCGTTGTAGACCGCCTCCAGACTGGCCCTGAGGCTCCTGGCACGGTCACGATCGAGTTCGCCCTTCTTTAGCGGGCAGGTATCGCAGACCAGCAGGTCGAACGTCAGAGCCTTGCCTTTCGAGTAGGCCGCGCGCGGACTCACCTTGCCGGATCCCGGTCCGATGGAGCCGGAGGCCGAGACCCAAAGCTGGAATAGCCCTATGCCGGCGGCGAGAACGATGGCTGCCAATACAAATTTCTTCATGTCTCTATCCTCCTCTTGTTGCGCTCAAATACCTTATTGCCGTTTGTGACGTTTGACAAACGAAAACCGAACGGTTGCGGTAAAAAAAGGTGATCTTACCGAATTTCAAGTGGTGGTGTCGCCGGGTGCAGGCGCGTGCTTTGTGCCTCGGCCGACGAGAGTTCGCGAAGTAACGTTGGAGCGGCGTTTGGCGTCTGTCTCCCGTGGGTGTGAAGTGTGTAATCAGGGCTGGGGTTGGTTCAGCTTCCAGTCGTAGTCGTAGTCGATCGTGCCCTCGAACCCTTCGAGAAAGTCTGCCAACTCGCTGTCGGCGTAGTGGACGAGATGCTCTAACAGCGACTCCTCGGTATCCCCGAAGTCCTCGGGATACCATTTGTAAATGCTGGACAAGACGATGAACTCATCGTCGACCACGTCCACACCTCGAGCACTGTTCACGTAGGTCCGCGCCCCTGCTTCGAGCAGCGACTCGGTATTGGCGGCAGTGAAGGCCGTCTCCATCAGTTGCGGACAACTGTAGGCGGCGCAGTTCACCGCGTAGTGAATCCGCTTGTCCCGCCAGATGGGGCGGAGAATGTGGTGCTCTATCTGGTCGAGCGTTAGGTCCTGGCCGGCGACATTGGCGCACACGTCTCCCCAGGGGCCGGTCATCGGGACGTCGCCCTGGTGGATCTCCCTGATCGTATCCACCGGATAGGAGTCCGAGACCATCTTCACGGTGCGGGCGTTGTACAGGTTGATCCAGTAGGCCATCTGCTCCGCCCGGCGGTAATCTCGGGGGTCGATTCCTTGCAGGTGCTCGAGGTATCCGGCCAACTTGGCCGTGTCATCGGAACTGGCTGCCAGAGCGGCATAGTCGAGGACATTGACGCCCTGGGGATCGGGATCGAGGTAGGCGTCCAGGATGTTCTGCCAAGGGCCGTGATCGATAGGCTCGACATTGGACTCGTCGCTGGCATCCCAATCGGAGATCCGTTCCGGTTGCGGGGGAGCGCAGGCGGTAGCCAGAATAGCCGTGGCGAGCAGGGTCAAGGCCAAATTGCGCTGCAGCCACATGCGTGCCGTCGCCGTTTCAATCCGGTCTTTTTTCATGGTCGTTCATCCTCATTATTGCCGGCCCGCCGGCGCCGCACCAGGTCACAGGCGAGCCCGCACAGAATCACCCCGAACTCCAGTACACGCACCCACCAGGGCTGCCCAAAGGGGTGCATGGCGTAGTCCTGCAGGTTCAGCCCGGTCGCGTAGCTGAGCAGCACGGCGAGGGAGGCCGTCCAGGCCCAAATGGTCGGATAAATCGCCGCGAATGGCAACAGCCAAAGCAGGTACCAGGGATTGATGACCGGAGATACCGCCAGCAGCCCGCCGAAGATCCAATCCCCCCGCGGGATCACCCGAGCGGGGCTCCGAAAGTATTCGACGTGGTACCAGGCCCAGAATGCCGCAAAAGCAAGCCCCAGGGCAAGTCTGGTCTCAAACGGCGGCAGCGCGGTCTCAAGCAGCCCGAACAGCCACGAGTTGAATTCCCACTCCCGTGCAAACACCTGAAGCGATGCCAGATCGCTCCCGCCGCTCAACACGAAGGGAGCATAGACAGCCGCCACCGTGGCGCCGAACATCATCCAGTGCCGCAGGCGGGCTCCGGCCAGCACCAGCGGCGCCAGCACCAGGCCGAACGCCTTGGCTCCCGCGGCCAGCCCCAGCGTGATGGCAGCCACCTGCCAGCGGCGGTTCCGGGACAACAGAACAGCTGCCAGCAGAAGGCAGGCGCCGGCGCCGTCCGGGTGGGCGGTAAAGGCGATCTCCTTGATCACCAGAGGACACCAGGCATAGAGCAGCACGTTCCGCGCCGGCGCCAGGCGCAACAGCAGGACCACCAGCGCCAGGTCCAACAGGATCAGGATTGCCTGCAGCACTGCGACGCTGCCCGGATGCACCCAATAGCCAAACAGAAAGATGGCCTGCGTCACCGGGGCGTAGATGGTCGGAAGTTCGGGATAGTTGATGCCGCTGAGCAGGGACTGCATGGCCGGCGGCACGGAGGGGTCGATGAAGAAAGCCTCCGGGGCCGCGCCGTAGGGGGTGCCGGCGGTGGCGAAGCGGTATCCGTCCCACAGGTATCTGTAAAAGTCGTCCTCGTAGAAGGGACCGCCCGCCAGCCCGCAGATGCGGAAGGCTACCGTCCAGAAAATCAGGCGGCCGAGCGGAAAGGGCTCCTCTCGCCGGCGGAAGTGCAGATAGAGGCCGAACACCGGCAAGCCGGTCCAGGCGATCAGCAGGAAGAAAGCCGGCAGCGGCGGCTCTCCCGGCTGCCGGGCGAGAAGGGCCAGCGCCGCGTATCCCAGTACACACCAGAAGCCGACCGCATCCACGTACCAGGTGGGCATTGGGCGCCCACCCTCGCGGCGGGGCAGCACCAACTTGTCTCCGAGTGACGCTGAGTCCGCAGCCCGGAGGACTCTTCTGAGATCCAAGGGGATACTCCACCAAACTTGTTTGGAATTGTAGTCTATCGAAAACCCTGAATCGGTAGAGACTTCAGTAAACTGTGGCTACGGCGTCTGCGGGTTGCCATTGGCGCAAGCCATCGGAATCCCCGATGCCCGGCGACCCAGTGAGAGATGCCAGCCCGCTGGTAGGTAGTACAATGGCTGTGGAATTTTTTGCAAAATTCGCAGGGCGTCAGGTCATCTTGCCGGCAAACCTTGGGTTTTGCCTTTTTCGATATCGGGTGCGGCCTGGTAAAACTGCTTTTTAACCACAAAAGGCACAAATTGTGTTTTTGTGCCTTTTGTGGCCATTTCCGGTAATCGTCCCGCTTCCGAATTTTGCAAAGGGCTTTGAGTATTAATGATTCGTTCCAACTGGAGAGGTTCATGTTCCCAAGACTTGCTGTCCCGGCACTTGTCTTGCTCCTGATAGCGATCTCCGGCACAGCCTACGCTCAGGATACCGCTACCTTGAGAGGTGAGGTGAACGACGCTTATGGCTCGTCCATCCCGGCCGCGGAGGTCACGGCGACCAACAATGCCACCGGAGCGGAGGTTACGGGCTTGACGGATGCCGTGGGCGCCTACCAATTGACCCTGGAGTCCGGGATTTACACGGTTGCGGTGGAGGCTTCAGGCTTCGAAACCGTCACTGCCAGCGACGTCGAGCTGAGGGCCGGGCAACTGGTCCTTCGCAACTTCTCGCTCGAATTGGGAGCGGTCACCACCTCCATTGTGGTCGTAGGGAGCCGGGCCGAGCCGCGGTCGGTGACCGAGTCCACGGTCCCGGTGGACGTCATCCGCACCGAAGACTTCACCAGTCAGGGGAGCCGGGACCTGGCCAACCAGTTGCGGGCGGTGGTTCCTTCCTTCAACGTCAACACCCAGCCCATCAGCGACGCCTCCACCATCGTGCGGCCCGTGATGCTGCGCAATCTGGCCCCCGACCACACGCTGGTTCTGGTCAACGGGAAGCGCCGCCACCGCTCCTCCATCATCGACTGGCACGGCGGCAACGGCGTGGCCTTCGGATCCCAGGGACCCGACATCTCGGGCATACCGGCGATTGCCCTGCGGCAGGCCGAGGTGTTGCGCGACGGCGCGGCGGCCCAGTACGGCTCCGATGCCATTGCCGGAGTCATCAATCTGCTGCCCAAGAACAGCCGATCGGGCGCCAGTCTGGAGTTCAACGCGGGCACCTACGCGGAGCCATGGGACGGCGCCACCTACCGTGTGGCCGGCAACGCCGGATTGCCGTTGGGCTCCACCGGTTTCGCCAACCTCAGCTTCGAGTACGGTGGCGCCGAACCGACCGACCGCAGCGTTCAGCGCAGCGACGTGGCGGCTCTCATGGCAGCAGGCAATACCCACGTCCGAGACCCCGCCCAGATCTGGGGCTCTCCGGAGATTGACGGCGACCTCAAGCTCTTCGGTAATTTCGGCTTCCCTCTCAGCGATCGCCTGCAGTTCTACGGGCACACCGGCTATGCCGGCAAGGAAGTGACCGGCGGCTTCTTCTTCCGCAACCCCAACACGCGCGGGGGCGTCTTCACCGCCGACCGGGGTCGAACCCTGCTCATCGGAGACGTTGCGGCCGCGCGCGGCGAACCCTCGGCCAACTGTCCCACGGTGGCCGTCACCGATCACGTCCCCGACCCGATCACCATGGGACGGGTGACGGCCGACCCCGATTGCTTCTCGTTCCAGGAGATCTTCCCCGGAGGGTTCACTCCCAACTTCGGAGGCTCGGTATCCGACGGTTCGGTGGTCGCCGGGATCCGCGGCTTCACCGGCAAGGGTTTCGTCTGGGACGGCAGCATCAGCGTCGGGTCCCACCAGACCGATCTGTTCATCAGCAACACGGTCAACGCCTCGCTCGGACCGGAGACTCCCACCTACTTTGACCTGGGCAGCAATCGGCAGCAGGAGATCAGTCTCAACCTGGATGTCTCCTATGCCGTCAGCGACAGGCTCAACCTTGCCGCCGGGGCCGAGTGGCGGGACGAACAGTATGAGACGCGGCTGGGACAACGGGAGTCCTGGGAGGTCGGTCCCTACGCAGCTCAAGGCTTCAGCGCCGGTTCCAACGGCTTCAGCGGCTACAGCCCGCAAGCGGCCGGCCAGTGGAACCGCAGCAACATTGCGGCCTACGGCGATGTCGAGCTGTCGGGTGCGGAGGACCGATGGACGGTCGGTACGGCGGCTCGCATCGAGAACTTCGAGGACTTCGGCACCACGGTCAACGGCAAGCTGTCGGGCCGCTACCGGCTTGCGGATCCCTTTTCGCTCCGCGCCAGCCTGAGCAGCGGGTTCCGCGCCCCCACCCCGGGCCAGCAGAACGGATTCAACTTGTCGACGATTTTCGACCCCACCCTGGGCGACCTGGTGGAACGGGGCACGGTTCCGTCGATCTTCCCCGTGGCCCGATTGCGGGGCGGTGAGCCACTCAAACCCGAGACCTCGGTCAACTACACAGCCGGGGCGGTTCTGGAACAGGGAACGCTGATTCTCACGGCCGATTATTTCCGCATCGATGTGGCAGACCGCCTGGCGGTAACCCAGGACTTCACCCTTACGCCGACAGAGGTCGATCAGCTCCTGGAAGCGGGAGTGGCGAACGCTCGCGGCCTGGCCAGCTTTCGCTTTTTCACCAACGACATCACCACCACCACCCAGGGAATCGACCTGGTCTTCAGCTACGCGCCGCCCCGGCTGAAGGGTGGCACCGTGTTCAGCGCCGTCTTCAACCACACCGACACCCAGGTGACCCATTTCAATCCGGAACTGCTCAATGTGGCCCGCCGCCTGCGGGAACTTCAGGAAGCCCTCCCCAGGAACCGCTGGAACGCCAGCGTCAGCCAGAAAATCGGCCCGGTGAATGTCCTTGGACGGTTGAATTACTATGGCGCCTGGTTCGACTGGGACAGCGCTCAGACCCTCTTCAACGGCAAGCCGGTCTTCGACCTGGAGGTTGGTCTGCCCTTTAGCGAAGAGACGAGCCTGGCGATGGGTGCCCGCAACGCCTTCAACACCTTTCCAGATGTTTCTCCCAACGCGACCAGCGTCGGAGAGCAGTACAGCGAATACACGCCCTGGGGATTCAACGGCGCCTATTTCTACTTCCGCCTGTCCTACTCCTTCAAGAAGCTGGGACAGTAGGAGGGTGCTTGGCCCGATTGCTCACCTGGTGGCCGTGAAAGCGGCGATTGGGGGATTGCTCAAGAAATCGTCCCAGAAGGGATTGCCGCTCTGCGAGGGGGATAGCCAGAGGTCCACCCACCGAAATTCTCGAAATCCGGCCTTTCGGAACGCGGCCCCGTAGGTCTCGGGTGTCAGGTAGAAATTGTCGAACTGGAACCGGTGTCCGTCGGCATTGGTGATGGTGTAGCGGACGACATCCCCCTCGGCCGCGGGATTGGGGCAGGATCTCTCCAGTCCGTATTTCCTCAGCGAAGCGGGGCCGGGCGGGATATTCCGCACGTTGTCGTTGACGCCGATGAGGCGGCCGCCCGGTCTCAGGGCGCCATGGCAGACCCGGCAAAATCTGCCGAGTTGCTCGGCGGTACTTGCATAGTTGAACAGATAAGTGGCCACCACCAGGTCGACCGGCACTTCGGGCCGAAACGCCGTCACATCCGCCCGGACGTAAGTGCAACCCAGCGGTTGCCCTGCTTCCTGATCCTCGGCCAGTCGAATCATCTCCGCGGAGATGTCTACCCCGGTGACCTCCGAGGCGCCGGCTCGCTTGAGCAGACGAGTGTAGTACCCCTCACCGCAGGCCATGTCCAGGACCGTTTTCCCGCGCACGTCGCCCAGCAGCTGGAACAGGGTGAAACGTTCCAGGTGCTCCCGGAACGGCAGTTGCTTGGAGTCCCGGTACTCTTCGGCAATGGCGTCGTATGTTGACATTGGCGTTGGCCCTGGCCGTCGGAGCGCGGCGCCCCGGTTGCCACACGGCGTCCTGACAACGGATGCAATGGCAACAGAGAGCCGGATGGGCACCCCCAGGCCGGCGCCAGCCCGGCTGAAAGCCGCTATTCTGCCTTGCCGGACCCGCTTTCGGAGGTTTGGCTTGCCTCCGGCTGGGGAGCCTTTACCCGAATGGTGACAATGTCGGTGTTGTGGTACTGCTGGTGACGGATCGATGAGGCGACGTGCCGCAGCAACCGCAGAGAGATTTCCCGTTCGACCCCCGGACCTTCGGCGTATCGGCCCAGCAGGGCAATTCGATCCTGAAGATTCTGCTCGTCGCGGCTGGAGGCGATCAGTTCCAGGACGGCGCCGCCGTTCTCCTTGAAGGCCACCAGTTGCAGTCGGCGCGGCTCTCGCTTCTCGTCGGAATCTCCCCGATGGAATAGTGTCGCCAGGGTTTCCTCGACAGCCGCGTCCAGCCGGTTCCGCATCGCCTGCGCCCAGCCGTTGTCCGCGGCGAAAGATTTGAGGAACTCCTGGATCTTTGGCAGGGCGGCCAGATGACACTCGGTCTCCATCCGTCTGCGGCGGGGCTGGGTCAACTCCAGGAACATCGTCATGAGAATGGCGGCCAGGCCGCCGGCAGTCATCCCGTTCTGCAGCAGTCCGCCGGCGAAGTCGTTGAAATACTCGGGGAATATGGCGCCGTTCTGGAAACCCGCGCCAATCCAGAAAGCCACCCCGGCCACAACCCCCTTGCGGTAGTCGATGCCGTCCTGTACGACGATCCTCATGCCGATCACGAACAGCATCGCCAGCAGAACCGTGATGTAGGCGGCCGCGACCGGCCCCGGGATCGCCAGCAGCACCGCTGGCGCCTTGGGCAGAACCGCAATCACAATGAACACGGCGCCCACCGCCATACCGACCCGGCGGGCACCGACCCCGGTGAGCTCGGTCACCGATACGCTGCTCGAATAGGTGGTGTTCGGAACGGTGCCGCCCAGTCCGGACAGCAGGTTTCCCAATCCATCGGCAGCCACCGCACCCTGCACCGCACGGAAATCGACGGCCTGGGTCCGTCGGTGGGAGACGCGCTGGATGGCGACGGCATCCCCGATGGTTTCGATGGCGCCCACCAGGGTCACGAACACGAATGCCGGAAGCAGTGCCCAGAAGGTGGGTCCGAAGCTCAGATCCAGCCCCGGCCATCCTTCCGTGGGAAGTCCGACCCAGGCCGCTTCGGCGATGAGCTTGGAGTCGTAGATTCCGTAGAACCCGGCCACCACCGATCCTGTCGCCACACCGACCACCGGCGCCCATAACCGCAGTTTGCCACGGGCCTTCAGCGCCAGACCGGCGATGACCAGCAGCGTTACCAGGGCGGAGGTCCCGGAGGCGCTCAACGGGGTCCCTTCCGGCACATCGTTCAGCATCTTGAAGATGAAGGGCATGACCGTCACCGGAATCAGCATGATGACGGTTCCCGCCACCGCCGGTGTCAGGATCCGCCGAAAGAGCGAAAGCCGGGCGGCCAGTCCGAACTGGAAAAGCGAGGAGGCAATCACCAGCGTGGCCAGCATCGCCGGCCCGCCCTCGGCAATGGCCGTGATGCAGACCGCGATGAACGCGCCCGAGGTCCCCATCAACAAAACGTAGCCGGCGCCGATGCGGCCCAAGCGTACCGCCTGGACGAGTGTGGTGACCCCGCTGACAGCCAACGCGGCGAACACGGCCCAGGAGAGGAAGGCTTCGCTTCCTCCGGCCACCCGAATCACGATGGCTGGAGTCAGTACGACGCCAGCAACGCAGAGGACGGCCAGTTGCAGTCCGAGGCCCAGCGACAGCAATATCGGCGGCTTCTCGTCGGGTTCATAGCGCACGGCGGCATTCCGGGCGGTGTCTTGAGCTTCCATGTTGTTCTTCCTTTACATGCTTTACATACGGGTGAAACGTTTGGCGGGACCTCGTGAACGCGGCCCCGGCGGGTGAAACTCGGACGGCGGCCAAGGCGGCGGTGCGCCTCGGCCGCGCCCCGACCTCTATTGCAGGGTCTGTCAAAACCGCCAGATCAGCAGCAGCTGCGGGGCGTACTCGTCTTCCTCCACACCCAGTTTGTTGCGCCAGTACTGGTACTCGATTCCCACCAGCAAGTGATTTGCCGCTCCGAAGGCGGCGCCCAGATCCCAGGTGAGTTGGGGCTGCGCCAGAACCCACCCTTTGACACGGTTGCCGAACTCGTCCGTGCTCGCACCCACATACTCGGCATGACCGCCCATCAGGAAGGATTGGCCGCCCACTCGGAACGGCAGCGCCCAATTGACGTCGACCGTGAAGCTGTTGCTGGTCCGGGGCGCGCCACCGCTGGCGGCTCCGCTGTTCCCGTCGATGTATGCCATCACGTCGGTGTTGAGGAAGGCAAAGCCCGGCACCTTCCAGGAGGCTCGCACGCCGGGCAGATATTTGAAGACGTTGGCGTCGGCGCCGAAGTTGATGCCGCCGATGATGGAGATATCCCGGATCGGTCCCAGTTGGAACTTCTTGCCGGATACCTTGCCGAGGCTCAGGGTCGGGTACCATTCGCCGTAGAGGTCCTTGTCGTTGAAACCGTCCTGGAGTCCGTCGTTGAGAATGTCGAGGAAAAAGAAACTGTCTCCCAACTTCCATCCGGTCGCATGCTGCACGGTCAGGATGGAGGTATTCTCCTGAGCGCCGGAGAAGGGGTTGGCGAGCTTGCCGTACTGGTAGTGGAATTCGGCCTGGCTGGCTGCCGTGGCCGTGGCCGCCAGCACCAGGCAGGCGGTCGCAATCCATCTCAGCAGTCCGGTCCGGAAGGGGTGTCGGGCCACAGGTGCTCCTTTTGTGCGGAACAATACCCCAAAAACGGACAAATCCGGTGAGAAAACCGCCTCTCGCTTGACTTTGGCCGTAGAATGTACAGTCAGGCATTCCGCTATTCAACACAATACTCTGTTTGTCAGAAGCCTGTTCTGCCAACGAAGGAAGCCAACAGATGCGATTGACACCACCACTCTACGCCTGGGGCCGTCGATGGGCGGCAGCCGTCATTCTGGTTCTGGCCGGCGCCTCCCTGTCGGGCGCCCAGACCAAGGGCGGCCGCATCCAGGGGTACGTGTTCGATCAGACGCAAGCCGTCATACCGGGCGTCACCGTGACGGCCTTGGACCAGGAACGCGATGTGGAGCGGGAAACCGTCAGCTCCCCGCTGGGCAAGTATGTCTTCAGCCACGTCATGCCTGGGCTCTACACGCTGCGTTTCGAGGCGGACGGTTTTCTCCCCTACGTGGCCGAGAACTTCGAGGTCCGCGTGGGAGAGACCGCGGCCTTTTCGCCGGAGCTGACCCTGGGCGCGGCCACCAAGAGCATCGTGGTTTCAGCCGTAGCCGAGCGCCCGGCGATCGACACCCATCAGACGACGCAGGCCGACTATATCGACTCCGTCCGCATCGAGAACCTCCCCATCAACCGCCGGGACTACCTGGACTTGGCTCTGCTGACCCCGGGAGTGGTCAGCACCAACGACATGGTCGATGACCGGGACGGCCGCATCGTGGTCACGCCGCATTCCGGGCTGGGCATCGGGGGGGGCAGCGGGCGGAACAATACCTTCATGCTGGACGGCTTGAACAACGTCTTCGACACGGGAACGGTTCGCTCCACCGTCACCCAGGCGGCGGTGCAGGAGTTCCAGGTGAACCGCAACACGTTCTCGGCCGAGCTGGGCGGGGCGCCGGGCGGCGCCATCAACATCGTGACCAAGGGCGGAACCAGCCAGTTGCACGGCAGCCTGTTCGGGCTGCTCCGCAACCGCCACGTGCAGGCCCGCAACTACTTCGATCCGGAGAAGTCGGCCTACACGCGAGCGCAGAGCGGCGCCTCCATCGGCGGACCGCTGGGCCGGGAGGGGACGTTTTTCTACGGCGCCTACGAACGGCTGGACCGCCACGAATCGGTCTTCGTTCCGCTGCTGCGGGACGACTCGTTTCTCTACGAGCTGCCGCCCTCGCAGCAGGGCCTGATGGCGGGTCTGGGCGCGGCGGGGCTGATCCCGCCGCCGCTGCTGGACGAGTTTGCGGCAGCGCTGACTCCTGGGAACTACCCCCACGTCGTCTCCCTGTTCGAGCAAAACAGCGGGGTGTTTCCGTTCGGGGAGGAACGCCAGCAGTTCCTAGGGCGTTTCGACCACACGGTGGGGGATGGACACACGCTGTTCACCCGGGTCAACTGGACCGGCTCCGACAGCGAGAATACGCAGTTCGGATCGCTGGTCTCAAACAGCCGCGGCCGGAGTGCCCACACCAACGATTTCGGGGTGGCACTGGGCAATACGCTGCTGATCAACCCGGAATTGGCCAGCGAAACCCTCCTGGGATTCAACTATCACGACTTCGGCGTGTTTCCGACCGACCCCTATGGCCCGGCGATCGACATCAACGGGTTCGGCCTGTTCGGACGGAACCTGATCCTGCCGGCCCGCGTCGTGGAACGCGCCGGCCAGGTGCGGCAGAATTTCACCCGAACTTCCGGCCCGCATACCTACAAGTTCGGCGTCGACGCCGGGGGCTCGCGTTTCAGCGTCAGGTCGGAGACCTTCTTTGGAGGGAGCTTTCAGTTTGGCGAGGCGATACCGCTCTACGTCATAATCGATAACGCCATCGGCGGAGGGGGGGCGCAACTCCTGCAGGGCGCTCTGACGGCGTTCGGACAGCCCCAGCATGCGGCCGCGATCGACGAACCGATCTCCTCCCTGCAGGCCTATGCCCTGGGGCTGCCGCTCATTTACCAGCAAGGCTTCGGCGAGCCCTACTGGATCGGATGGAAGAACTATTTCAACTTCTTCGCCGAAGCCTCCTGGCGCCTGAGACCCAATCTGCAACTGACGCTGGGCGGCCGTCACGAGTTCGAGGTCAAGACCCAATTCCCGACCGACAAGAACAACGTTGCGCCCAGGCTGGGTTTCGCCTGGAGCCCCGATCCAAGGATGGTGGTACGCGGGGGCTTCGGAATCTATTACGCCAGGATCGATAGCCATATCACCTACATCCGGGAATTGCTGGGAGAGCAGGGACGGATCTTCCAGGTGTTCATCCCGCTGACCGGGTTGGAGGGAATCAACAGCGCGCTGACCGGCGATCTGCTTACCTCGGCAGAGATTTACCACACCGCCCTGCAGCGGGGCATCCTGGGGACCCGTTCCATCACGGCTCAGGACCTGGCCATCCACGGGATCGATCCGGGACCGGGGCTTCCGCTGCGGGTGCAGTTCGATGTGGCCGACGACACCGTCAATCCCTATTCCCAGCAGGCCAGCCTCGAGATCCAGCGCGAGGTGGCCGACGGCTACACCGTCTCGCTGGGATACAACTTCAACCGGGGGGTGCACATCATCCGCCCCCTGGACACCAACGTCTACCAGGCGGGAACCAACGAGCTGGGACGCCCCATCGTGGGCTTTCACAATCCGCTGGTGCTGCAGAACAACATCTACGGCAGTTGGGCCAATTCCTCCTACCACGCCTTTATGGCCCAGTTCCGGAAACGCTTCTTCGACGGATTCACCCTCTCGGCCCACTACACCTGGAGCAAGACCATGGACGAGAACACCGACTACAATTCTGCGTTCCAGCCGCACTTGCAGTGGGACGCCAGGTCGGAGTGGGCGCTTTCCGCCTTCCACCGGAAACACAACTTCGTGGCCTACACCGTGGTGGATCTCCCCTGGAGATCGGGCACCGGCAGAGGATTCGGTCACGCCCTGATCCGGGACTTCACGGTCTCGGCCATCATGAGCGCCCGCTCGGGTGCTCCCTTCAATCTCAACTCGGGCTTCGACAGCGTGGGTGACCGCCATGTCGACACCCACCGTCCCTGGGGCGTAGGCCGCAATGTGGGCATTGGGCCCGACTTCTTCTCCGTCGACCTCCGGCTGAACCGGGAGATTCCGCTGACCGAGACCTGGACTCTGGGGCTGATCGCCGAGGCCTTCAATCTGTTCAACCGCACCAACTTCAAGCAAATCAACAGCACGGTCGGCGACGTGAGCATCGATGAACTCCCCTCCCGGCTGGTAGGCCGCCGGGGACCGGTCACCGAGCCCTTCTCCTTCACCTCGGCATTCGATCCGAGACAGTTCCAGTTGTCGCTGCGCCTGAATTTCTGAAGGCTTTGAGGCTTTCGATCCTGGTTTGAGCGGGTTATAATGTGCTGATTCCAGCCGGCTAACGGCAAGTCAGGTCCAAACGCCGGGACGCCCAGGCAATTTTCCTTTCGGTCTGATTGGGACTAAAAATGGACACTTCCAAGGATTCCAAGGCAAAGCAAACCGGGTCGCTGAAGGGCTGGGCGGGCCGCATCCTCCCCGGAAGAGAGAAGCAGACTTTCGCTGGTGCCCCGGAAAGCAAAACCCCGGTGCAGCCGCGAGCGCAGTCGTCCCCCAAGCCGACGCCCGCTCCCGCAGAGCCCAGGAAAGAGAACTACCTGGGGGATACTTTTGTTATCCGAGGCGAATTGTCGGGAAGCCAGGACGTGACCATCGACTCGCGGGTGGAGGGAAAGATCGACCTTCGAAACCAGGTGCTTCGGGTTGGCCCCAAGGCCCGGATTCAGGCCGATATTCAAGCCGCCAACGTCATCGTTGCCGGATCCGTGGTTGGGGACGTGGTTGCCCAGGACAGGGTAGAGATCACCCCGGTGGGCTCGGTGGTGGGTAGCATTCGTTCCAATCGGATTTCGATTGCCGACGGCGCCCGACTCAAGGGCAGTGTCGAGATGGTGAAAACCGCGCCTGAGGTTAAGGCCCCCAAGCCGGCGGCGCCCAAAACTCCACGCGTCGAGACCAAGCCAGCCGCGGTACCGCGCGCCAAACCTCCTGAAACGCCGCCGATCACCAAAGCCTCTCCCTGAGGCCGGTTCCCGACCTTCTGTTCCGCCGAACCCGAATCCAGCCCCACTGAAAGAGAGGGGTGCGCCCCGGCCCTGGGCGGCTTCTGAATTACTCCACCCGGCAATGCTTCCCCGTGGACAACCGGTTACCCCTGTCCCTCCTTCTTCGACCGATCCTTTGCTTCCCAGCCCAGGCTGATGGCTATCAGCAGGCATCCCGTCAGGGGAAGGAACCAGGCTGCACGCTCCAGGCTGCCCATTCGCTGCGCCGCCCAACCCATTAGCGGGGGCGCGGAAATGGCTCCGATGCTTCCGATCGCATCGACCAGAGGAACGGCCGTTCCGGCCCGATCCGGAAACTTTGTGGAGGCCAGGGAATAGACGGTGGGAGCCTGGGCTGAAAGGAACACCCCCTGCATCACCATCATGGCAATGGCCATTCGAGGATCGGGAACCCAAAGCAGCAGGCTGTAGGCCAGCATGCCCCCCGCATAGCACAATCCCAACAGGACCCGGTCCGAATAGCGTCCTGTCAGGAACAGACCCAGGATGATGCGACCCACCAGGTAGCCGCCCGCGTTGGCGCCCATGATCTCACCGGCCAGGGCAGTGTCTCGGCCGAAGCGCATTTCACAGAGGTTGGGCGTCCAGGCCACGATGTTGCCGGCGGTAAGGTTGTCCAGAATCACCAGAAAGCCGATGAGAAGCAGCGCTCCCTGTCCCAGGAGCGAACCACGGTAGCGGCGGAAAATCCCGGTGAGCCAGCCCGCGGATGTTTCCCATGGCGTTGCGTTACCGGCTGAGTGCCCGGCAGGCCGGAGCCCTGCAGCCGATCCGGGCGGCCGGACGCGACGACCGGTATCCCCCAGGCTTCTCCAAAACAGGAAGGCGACGGCCACTCCCGACACCCACAGGTAGAGGCCGACCCCGAACAGAATGGGCCGCCACACCTCCAGGAAGGACGCCAGGTGTCCCAGGCCATAGGGTGCGCCCGTCCCGGAGGCGGCAAAAACCGCCATGGTCCACATGAACAGCCGCTGGCTCTGGGGAGCGAAGTGAGCGGCGATGGTGGCGCTGGTGACCGAGAGTGCCCAAAGGGTCCCCATACCCATCACCGCGGCTCCCAGGCGCAGCAGGACAAAGTCGGGCGCCATGGCCACCAGGATCGACCCCAGGCCGGAGAGCCCCAGGGCCAGCAGCGCCGAGCGGCGCGCGGCAATGCGCTCGGTCACGAACCCGGAAGCGAACAGAGCCACCATGGCTCCCACGAAAAAGAAGGACTGGATCTGACCCCTTTGTTGAAGGTCCAACTGGAAGGTCTCGGCAAAGCTTGTGAAGAGGACCGGCAGCAGGTTGATGGTCACCCCTTGCTGGAAGGCCATCACGAAGATGAAGACCAGAAGGGTCCGACGTCGCGGGTCCGTCGTGAGTTGAGTCGTCATGAGTGTGTTTACGAAACAGAGTGCTGAAGCTTGTGTTGGAGGGACCTGTGCTGGGTGCTCTCGGCCAGCCGGGAAAGGGGCCGGGGCAGTTGTCCGAGTCTCACCACCTTGCTCTGGGCAAGGCCGGCGAACTCAAGCCCGCATTTCTCACCAGGTCGCTGAATGTACTTCAAGAAGACCTTTTATATTCAGCACTTTATCGAACCTGTTGGGACTTCTTGCGACTATACGCGGCGCTGGGCGCGCCCTGGCTTGTCCTTTTCCCCTCAGCGCGCACATGCTCGCTCGACCGTAGAAACCGCTACGCTCTTCGCTCCCGAGCACGCGCTGAGGGGAAAATTACTGCGCCAGGATCACGCCCCCTGGTGAGAAATGCGAGCTACGTAGCCGAAGTGGTCGGCTGGCGGGTTCAGAAGTTCTTGCTCAAGTAAGCCTGGATTGAGTGGGGATGGATTCTCGAGGGGGTTCCTCGCCTTCCCCGAGGGACTCCGAAGCCTTCCAGACCGGCGCTTCCCTGACCATTCCCTTGAGGTCGTTATCGCGCAAGACCCCTGATGCACCCCCCGCCGGAGTCTGTGCGAGCGCTGGCGCCGGCGGTTTTCGGCGAGCCCTGCGCTGTTTCCTGAGCCCCTGATACACCAGGTTCCCAATCGTGCTGTAATTCCGGGCCAGGAGCTTGATCCACGCCCAGCGGGTCAACTGCGGGAAATAGATGCCTCGGAAGAGCAAGCGCGCCACGAAGTGCATGACCTGATACCCGAAGGATTTCCGGTTGCGGAGCAGCCAGTCTTGAGACCTGCGGAAGGCTTGTGAGCTGTAGCAGTGTGCCCAGGCGCGGTGAACCTCCTCTTCCGCCTGGTCTGCGGAAAGGCCCTTGGGGAGATAGGCGGCCTTGAAGGCCTGGAAGTCCAGCCAATGTTCCGGTCGGGTCAGCCGCCCCTCACTTTGCAAGCGATCGTACAACGGTGTGGCCGGGTAAGGGGTGAGTATCCCGAAAACCGGCAGTCCCGGAGGCCAGCCGTCGACCTGGCGGAAGGTGTTTTCCGAGACGCCCTGGCGATCCCCCTCCATGCCGAAGATGAAAGAAGTGATGGCATAGAGCTCGTACTTGGCCAGCAGGTTCAGGATTTCCGCATACTCGCCGGGCTTGTTGAACGACTTGTTGGCGACTTTGAGGCTGTCGGCATCGATGGACTCCAGACCCATGAAGATCCAGCGCCCGCCGCTTTCGGCGATGAGCCGCACCAGTTCTTCGTCTCGCAACAGGTTCATGCTGATCTGAGCAATCCAGGGAACACAGGCATCCTGGGCGATCATGTCGCGCAGCAGGGATTTGGTGCGCTTGCGATTGATCGCGAAGTTGTCATCAATGAAGAAGACACTGACCAGTGCGTTCTTTTCCTTGGCCAAGGCCTTCAGGCAGAGCAGTTCGTCGATGACGTTCTGGTTGTCGCGGAAGCGAATCTGGTCTCCGAAGAATCCGGTCACGGTGCAGAATTCACAGCCGTAGGGGCAGCCCCGCCCCGATTCCACGGGCACCACGTAGAGCTCGTCATAGTTCAGGCCTAGCTTCTTGAGCATCCGTTTGGCCGTGGACGGCACGAATCGCATGAGATCGAAAAGCGAGAGGTCGATCTGGTCCCACCTTACCTGCGGATAGTTTTTGAGGCTCGGCTTCACATCCTTCCCGTCGATGACGGCGGGCTGGTAAAACTGCTGCAAGGTTCCTGCGGCCGCATCCCGCACCACCAGAGGCCAAGTGTCGTCCGCTTCTCCCAACACTACCGCGTCGGCGTATTGAGGATGACCGGTGAGGCCGAGGGGCTCGTTGGGGACTTCGGTCACGTGCGGACCTCCCATCACGATCGGCACGTTTGTTTCCTTTCGAATCGCTGCCGCCATGTGATACGCCTTTTGGGCCATACGGGTCATGAAGCCCATGCCCACCAGACTTACATCGTTCTCAACGATGAAGTCGACCAACTCCCGGGCACTCAGGTGACGCACATTGCCGTCGATGATGCTGACCCGATGTTCCTTCGGCGTCAGTCTCTGCAGGACGAAGGGCCAAAGTTGCGGAACAAAGTTGTTGGTCACCTGATTGTCAGGCACGTACAGGAGAATATGCATCGTGGTCCCTTCTTGATCGGTTTCGTCTCGGCTCTGCTTCAGTGACTCCCGGCAGGGCGCTCATTCCATATCCTTAACGGCAGTGGTTGTAAAGCCGCCAGCCGATAACCGACGCAGAGTCACGGAAGGTGCTGTCTGCGGGCCGGCGGCGCGCAGATTACCTCCCCCGTGGTGTAACCTCTCGATTGGTGCGGGTCATATTACCCCATCCGGTCGCAGATGCGAAACAACTCCTCAACAGTCGTGCAACTTTCCGGGGGCAACCCGGTGTCGAGCTTAGCTGGTCACCGCGTCGCCGGGGGTTCTCGTCTTGGCGGCCCGGCTTGGGTGACTGCTATTGGAAGGGGAGTGGTGTGGTAGGATCAAAAGTTTCGGAGAGGCAATTGACGCCTGGAAAAAGCCCATGAGAATCGAAGAAATCGAGGTCATCAACCTGCGCTATGAGATCCCGCCGGAGCGGCGATCGACCTATGCCGGAGGACAGCTGACGGGTCGCCTGACCTCTCTGGTTCGGGTCACGGCCAGTGACGGAAGGGTGGGCTGGGGTTCGGCCTACAGCCATCCGGAGCTGGTGAGGATCGTCATCGAGGATCACCTCAAGCCCCTGCTGCTGGGAGACGATCCCAGGGAGGTGGAAGCCCTGTGGTCCAAGATGTACCAGGCCACCCGCTGGTACGGGAGAAAGGGAGCGGCCCTGTCGGCCCTGGGGGCGCTGGATATCGCCTTTTGGGACCTGAGGGGAAAGGCCCTGGGCAAGACCGTGCAGGAGCTTCTGGGGGGATCCAGGGACAGGGTGCCGGCCTATGCCAGCGCGCTGCTGTGGACGGACAGCCTGGAGTCGCTGGGCCGAGAGGCGGCAGGCTACGTGGACCAGGGCTACCGCCGGGTGAAGATGCGGCTGGGTAAGGACGAAGACTACGACGTGGCCTCCGTCCGTACCGTGCGCCAGGCGGTGGGGCCCGCCGTGGACGTGATCGTGGACGCCTCCATGCGCTACAGCCTGGAGGTGGCGCGGCGGATGGCGACGGTCCTGGAAGAGAACCGGGTCTTCTGGTATGAAGAGCCCTTCGAGCCCGAGGACATCGACAATTACGTTGCCTTGAGGCGGCACTGCAAGGTCCCGGTGGCCGCGGGTGAAAACGAGTTTGGCCTCCAGGGATTCCGGGAAATGCTCAGGGCCGGAGCCCTGGATGTGGTCCAGCCCGATGCCTGTCGAGCGGGCGGCATCAGCGAGTGCCATCGGGTCGGGCAGTTGGCGGAGGAGCACGGGGCCCGGGTCGCCACTCACACCTGGAGCGACGCCCTGGCCCTGACGGCCAACATGCACGTTATCGCCGCTCTCCCCAACGGCATCACGGTCGAAGTGGACCGAACCGGCAATCCCTTCATCGACGACCTGCTGGCGGAGCCCCACCGGATCGAAGACGGTTGCTTCCGGCTTCCCAAGGCTCCCGGCCTGGGGGTTGACCTGAACGAAGCGGTCATTCGCCGCTGGACACTGCCTGCCGGCCAACGGCTGCCCACCGGGGCCTACTCCGACATGTCCTTCGGCAAGGAGTACTGGGTCTTCCGGGAGCCATATTGAGTCCTGGTGGCGGTATCTCCACGACCCCTCGGCCGAGGATGCCGGCCGGGATGGAGGATTTGTGGCGCGCTCAACAAATCTTCGCATCGCCATCGGCGGAATTTTTCAGGAGACCAGTCAGTTCCTGACCACCCGGACCGAACTGGATCTCTGGAACAACACCTATATTCACCACGGTGAGGATCTGCTTCAACTGGCCGGAACCGACTGCGAGAATGCCGGCATGCTTGCAGTCTGCGAGGCAGAGGGGGCTCGGACGGTCCCGCTGGTGGCGGCTCGCTGCGTTTCCGGCGGGCCCAGCACCGACGACTGCTACCGGGCCCTCAAGCAGTCCCTCCTCTCCCCCCTTCGGAAAGCCGGTCGGGTGGACGGCGTCCTGCTGGCGCTGCACGGGTCGATGACGACGGTTTCCGAAGACGACCCGGAAGGCGATCTGCTCCTGTCGGTCCGCAAGATTGTCGGGCACAAGGTCCCCGTCGTCGCCACCCTGGACATGCATGCCCATGTCACCCGGCGCATGGTCCGGCAGGCCTCCGGGCTGGTGGCCTTCACCCGCTACCCCCACGACGATGCGTTCACCACCGGGGAGCGGGCCGCCCAACTGCTGTTCCGCCTGCTTCGAGGCCGGGAGAGGCCCGTCGCCGCCATGGCCAAGGTCCCGGTGCTGACCAGCGGTATCCATGGCATGACCTTTGGGGATGCTCCCATGGCGCACCTGACCCGACGCGCCCGGGAGATGGAACAGGATCCCGGAATCCTGTCGGTCTCGGTGTTCGGGGTGCACCCCTACAACGACTTGCCCGGGCTGGGCTCGGGCGGGTTGGTCATCAGCGACAACGACCACAAGCTGGCCCGGCGCCTTGCCCTGACGCTGGCCGAGGAGTACTGGGATAACCGATACCGATTCGAGTGTGGAATGATGACGGTTGCCGAGGCAGTAGATCGGGGGCGGCGCCTTTCCGGGGGGCCGGTACTTCTGGTCGATACGGCGGACTGTACCGGAGGGGGCGCGGCCGGAGACAGTGTCGCCCTGCTCAAAGAGCTGATCCGGATCGGTGTGGAGGAGCCGACCCTGTTGACGGTGGTGGACCCGGACGCGGCCGGCGCCTGTTTTCAGGCAGGGGCCGGCCGCAGGGTCCGGTTGCCGCTGGGCCACAAGCTGGACCCTCGTTGGGGACAGCCCCTGCAGGTAGAGGGCGAGGTCTCGCGATTGCTGGACGGCGCCTTCGTCTATTCCGGAGGAATCTACGGAGGCACCCGGGCTTCCATGGGGGCTTCGGCCGTTTTGCGGATCGGCGCCTTCCAGGTGCTGGTAACCTCCAGGCCTACCTACGAATGGAAGACCGAGCAATTCCAGGCCGCCGGCCTGGATCCCCTTCAGGCCAAGTTCATCGGCGTCAAGAACCCCATGAACTTCAACTACGCCTATGCCGGAATTTCCAAGGGAGCCCTGGTGGTGGACACTCCGGGACCGACGCCGGCCTCGGTGCGCCATCTCCCCTACCAGCGGATGAAACGTCCCTTCTTCCCGCTGGTTCCGGACATTCCCGGACTGCAGCCCACCGTTTTCCTGTCGGAACCCCCACCCTCCGTGGACTGGGATTGAACCCCGGCAATGGACCGCAAATAAGGGTTGAAGTCGGGGGGCCGGTCGCGTATGGTTTCCCTCTATCTTGTCTGCGATGGGGATCCGCCGGCGCCCGCTCTTGCGAAGCGGTCGCGTCTTGGTGTCTGATCCTGTAAACGGGAGGAATCAGGTCATGAACCTCAGCCAGGACCAGCTTCGGTCCATGTACCGGACCATGGTGTCCATCCGAAACTTCGAGGAAACCGTCAAGCAGGCCTTTGCCAAGGGCCACATTCCCGGATTCGTGCACCTCTACGTGGGCGAGGAGGCCATTGCCACCGGTGTCTGCAGCGCCTTGCGGGCCAGCGATACCATTACCAGCACCCACCGGGGGCACGGGCACTGCATCGCCAAGGGCTGCGACATGAACTCGATGATGGCCGAAATCTATGGAAAGGCCACCGGGTTGTGCAAGGGCAAGGGCGGGTCCATGCACATCGCGGATGTGGGCAAGGGCATGTTGGGCGCCAACGGGATCGTGGGCGGGGGGCCGCCCCTGGCCTGCGGCGCCGGTCTGACCTCGTTGGTGACTGGCAGCGGGGACGTTTGTGCCTGCTTCTTCGGGGACGGCGCCTGCGAACAGGGAACCTTCCATGAAAGCGCCAACCTGGCGGCCATCTGGAATCTTCCGGTCATCTTCGTGGCCGAGAACAACGGCTATGCCCAGAGCACCCCTGCCAGCTATCACTGCGCCATCGAGAACATCGCCGAGCGGGCGGCCAGTTACGGCATCCCGGGGGCCGTGGTCGACGGCAGCGACGTCTTCGCCGTGCATGAAGCCGCCGTGGAAGCCGTGAAGCGGGCGCGGGCCGGACAGGGGCCCAGCCTGCTGGAGTGCAAGACCTATCGCCACCACGGCCACTTCGAGGGGGACCAGCAGACCTATAAGGATGATCTCTACATGAGCGGGTCCCAAGGCAAGGATTCCATCAGGGACTTCAGGACCCTGGTCACCCAGCACGGCTGGTTCACTTCCGAGGAGCTGGATGCCATCGACCGGGAGGCCAGGCAGGCTGTTGACGAAGCGCTGGCCTACGCCGAGTCCAGTCCCTTGCCCCAGGTGGAAGAGGTCACCAGCGACGTCTACGTCAGTTACCCCTAGTTGAGAGTCGTTGAGAATTGAGGTCCACCGTACGATCAAGGAGGTCTTGAAATGGCTGTAGCCACTGCCGCCAGAACCATCACTATTGCCGAGGCGCTCAACGAGTCCATTCGGCTGGAGATGCGCGCCGATCCCAAGATCGTCATCATGGGCGAGGACATCGCCGGAGGAGCCCAGGTGGAGCACCTGGAAGATGACGAGGCCTGGGGGGGCGTCATGGGTGTGACCAAGGGATTGGTGCACGAGTTCGGACGCGAGCGGGTTCTGGACACCCCCATTTCCGAAGCTGCTTTCATCGGAGCCGCGGTTGGGGCCGCGGCCACCGGGCTGCGTCCCATCGCCGAACTGATGTTCTGCGGATTCCTGGGGAGTTGCCTCGATTCACTGCTCAACCAGGGCTCCAAGCTGCGGTACATGTTCGGCGGCAAGGCCATGGTTCCGGTCACCATTCGCACCATGATCGGTGGCGGCTTTCGTGCCGCCGCCCAGCACGCCCAGACCCTCTATCCCATGTTCGCCAACATCCCCGGCCTGAAAGTGGTGGCCCCCTCCAACGCCGCCGACGCCAAGGGCCTGCTGACGGCCTCGATCCGGGATGACGATCCGGTCATCTTCTGCGAGCACATCACCATGTACACCATGAAGGGCGAGGTGCCCGGGGGAGAGCACATCGTGCCCATCGGCAAGGCCGCCGTGGCCCGGCCGGGCAGCGACGTAACGCTGCTGGGGGTAAGCCTCACCGCCGTTCATGCCTTGAACGCCGCCGAGACACTGGCCAAGGAGGGCATCGACGCCGAGGTGATCGACCTGCGCACCGTGTCCCCACTGGATGAGGAGACCATTCTGGAATCGGTGGAAAAGACCGGGCGCCTGGTGATCGTCGACGAGGCCAATCCTCTCTGCGGGTTGGCCTCGCACATTGCCGGCATGGTCGCCAGCCGGGGATTCCACTGGCTGCGGGCGCCGGTGGGCATGGTAACCGCCCCCCACTCCCCGGTGCCCTTCAGCCCGGTGCTTGAGGACGCCTACCTGCCCAATCCGCAAAAGGTGGTGGCCGCCGTGAAAGAGACCTGCTCCAAGGTGTCTTGAGAGAGTGGCCGCTGATCGATAGCGAACGAGGAAAGGTCTGATGCCAATTGACGTCATCATGCCCAAGATGGGCATGGGAATGAGCGAAGGCAAGCTGTCCCGCTGGCAGGTTCAGGACGGAGACTCGGTGGAGGCCGGCCAGGTTGTCCTGGAGGTGGAGACGGACAAGGCCACGGCGGAGATGACCGCTGACGTGGACGGGGTCATCAGCGTGGTGGTGGCCGAGGGAGAGGTGGTGGACGTGGGGACGGTCCTGGGTCGGATCGAGCCCGCCGAAGGGGCCGTCGTCAAGCCCCGGGCTCCGGGCGCGGCCGAGGGTCCCAGCGCCGAGATCCTGCAGGCCAACGGCATCGCCCTGAACGTGCAGCAGACCGGCGAAGGGCCTGCCGTGGTCTTCATCCACGGCCTGAGCAGCTCCATGGAGCTATGGACCGGCCTGGATCAGGCCGGTTTTCAGGGCCGCACCCTGATCAGCTACGACCTGCGCGGCCATGGCCGTTCCGAGCAGACACCGGGCGCCCACACCCTCCGCAAACACACCGCCGACCTGGTCGCTCTGCTGGATACCCTTCAGGTTGAGCAAGCCAGCCTGGTGGGCCACTCGCTGGGCGCCATGATTGCGGTCGAGCTGGCCGCCAGCCGTCCCGAGAGCGTGCGTTCGCTATCGCTGCTGTCCACCACGGCCGCCTTCCCCCAGGAAACCCGAAACACCCTCTTCGAGCTGGCATCGGCAGCCACCTTCGGCGGCATGGAGGGCATTGCCGACACCCTCATCGAGCTGACCTTCAGACCCGCCTTTCGGGACGCCAATCCCAAAGTGGTTGAGGCCATACGTCGCAGCATCCTTTCCAGCGACGCCGCCAGCATCGTGGCCGCCACCCGCATGGTGGCCAAAGCCGACCTGCGCCCTCGCCTGGGCAGCCTCAATTGCCCCACCCAGGTCCTGGTGGGCTCGGAAGACAGCCTTACGCCGCCGGACCTTTCCCGCCAGTTGGCTGCCGCCATTGAGGGATCTCAACTCCACGAACTGCCCGATTGCGGGCACGCCGCCCCGGTGGAGCAACCCGCCCCGGTCACCCGGCTACTGGCCGAGTTCGTCTGACCGGGCAGCCGACATTCTCCTGGATGAGCCTTTTGCAAGATTGGTCGTGCAGCGCTGGGGCTACTCCCCGCATTAATTTGACATGAGCAAAGTCGGGATCGTGGCCAATCCGGCGTCGGGTAGAGACATCCGTCGCCTGGTGGCCCAGGCCTGGGTGGTCTCCAACCAGGAAAAATCGGCCTTGACCGCTCGCCTGCTGCGCGGCCTGGAAGCAGCCGGGGTGGAGCAGGTGCTCTACATGCCCGAGCCCGCCGGAATCTGCCCCAAGGCCTGCCAGAAAATGGGTGAGACCCGGTTGCGGGTGTCTCCGCTGGAGATCCCGGTCAGCGGCGGTCCCCAGGATTCCACCCGGGCAGCGGCGGCCATGGTGGAGGCCGGGGTCGGATGTATCGTGACCCTGGGCGGCGACGGGACCAATCGCGCCGTCTTCAAGGGCAGCGGGAGCGAGGTTCCTCTACTTCCCATCTCCACCGGGACCAACAACGTCTTCTCCGAATTTCAGGAAGGCACCACCGCCGGACTTGCCGCCGGATTGCTGGCCACGGGCCGGACCGATCGGGAAACGGCCTGCACCCGGTCCAAGGTGCTGTGGCTGCATGACCCCTCGGGCGTGGTCGACCTGGCCCTGGTCGACCTGGCCGTCACCACCCGGACCTTCATCGGAGCCCGAGCCATTTGGGAGGTGGACCACCTGCAGGAGCTCTTCCTGACCCGCGCCCAGCCCTGGAGCATCGGACTGTCGGCCATCGGGGGGTTCGTGGAAACGGTGACCGCCGAAAGTCCCCGGGGACTTCACCTGGTCTTCGGTCCGGATGGCCGGCGAGTGACGGCGCCGCTGGGGCCGGGGCTGTTCCGGGAGATCTCCATCAGCGCCGTGCACCGCCTGTCGCTGGAGGAGAAAAAGCCGTTGGAGATGAGAGAGCCGGTGACCCTGGCTTTCGATGGAGAGCGGGACCGGCTGGCCGGCATCGGCGAAGAGCTGGAGGTTCGGTTGAGCCCCGACGGTCCCTGGGTGTTGGACACGGCCCGGGCGGCAACAGCCGGCTTGGCGTTGGGGCTTACCTGAGAACTGCCTAAAGGTCCACGCGGTAGAGGGGCTCGAGGCCGGCCGCTACCCGGTCGGCGTTGTCGGCAGCCACCCGGGCCCGCTTGCGGGAGGTGCCGTCGGTCACTCCGGCAATGTGGGGCGTGGTCACAACCGTCGGCAGCTTGAAGATGGGGTCCTCGGGATCGGGCGGTTCCTTCCCGAACACATCCAGTCCCGCCCCCGCGATGCGTCCCTCCACCAGGGCCCGGCTCAGGGCCGGCTCGTCCACCAGGGCTCCTCGGGCCACGTTGACCAGAAAGGCCGACGACTTCATCAGGCCCAGCCGCCGCTCATCGATGATGTGGCGGGTCTTCGAGTTAAGGGGCAGGTGGACCGACAGGATGTCGGACTCGGCCACGATGCGATCGATGTCTTCCGCCTTGCCGGCGAACTCCAGACCGAACTGCTGCACTTCCTCCCGCGTGATCTGCCGGACGTCTGCCGCCAGGATCTTGAAGCCGAAGGGGCGTGCCCGCCTGGCCAGCTCGCTGCCGCTGGCGCCGAAGCCGATGATCCCCAGTTTCAGTCCTACCAGCTCCAGGCCGACCGGTTCGTAAAAGTCCCCCTGCCGCATATAGGTCTGGGTCACGGGATACTTGCGGGTCAGCATCAGGATGAACATCATGGCGCATTCGGCCAGGGCCACTCCACTGAAGGGACCGGGGGTATTGGCCACCGGGATGTCCTTGGACCGCCAGTAGTCCAGATCGAAGGCATCGACGCCCGTTCCCAGAACCTGCCACAGGCGGCACCGTCCGGCAGCCAGGTCGGCCATTTCCCGGGTCCCGGCCGAACCGCTCTGGTCGATCACCACGTCCACGCCCTCGAACTGCCGGGTCAGGTCTTGGGAGGGATCGTAGACCCTCAACCGATGGCGGTCGCCGATCGCCGCCATCACATCCTCGCCCCAGGGGCGGAACATCGACTCCCGGAGCGGGTGGGGAAGAAGCAGGATGTTCAGTCGTTGGCTCATGGGGGTTCTCCTCAATGAGATTTGAGCCGCGGCGGTCCTCTGCGCCGTCGGTGGATTCCGCGGGCGGCTGCAACCGGTTGAGCAACCTTTCGGCCGCGCAAGCGGCCGGGGAAGGGCCCTCTGAAAAAGCCTATCAGAAGCGGATTTCCGATTCCAAGGGAGCGCCGCTCCGGCCGGAAGATAACTTTGAAGATTCCCGGAGGGATGGGCTAGAATAGCTGCAGGCAAGGACCCCGTTAGAATTTGCGCGATGGCTGGTACGCATACTGCTGTCGCCGGATTCAGATTGCAGGGAGTCCGGATTTTGTGTCAGGGCGCATCCCTGGATGCGCTGAACCATAGAGGTCAGTCTCATGAGAAAATCCATCCTTCTGGCCCTGCTGCTCCTGTTGGGCAGCGCCGGGCTCCGGGCCGCCGATTTCTGGGAAAAAAAGGAATACAAGCAATGGAAGCCCAAGGAAGTCCACAAGTTGTTGACCAAATCTCCCTGGGCCCAGAATGTCTCCCTCGACCCCATGCGGATGAGACGGGGAGGATTCGACAACATTGAAGGCGGCCCCACGGAGGATCCGTCGGCGCGGCGTGGCGATCCGGACCAGTCTCGGGGCAGTGGTGGAGGCGGCGGCCTTGATGGCGGCTTCGGTGGCGGCGGCGCCAGTCCTCCCAGCGGCAGCGTCGGTGCCGGCGGCGGAGCGGGCCCTCCATCCGGTAGCCCGCTTGGTGGCGGCGGCCCCGGTCTGGGCGGCCGGCGGCCCGCGGCGCGGCGTGGCCCGCCTCCCATCAATGTGACCGTCCGCTGGGCCAGCGCCCTGCCGGTGAAGCAGGCCGTCATTCGGGCCCGCTACCGGGGTGACTTCGAGGAATCGGAACAGGACAAGCAGCTTCTCAACCTGAAGGACGAGCAGTACGTGGTCCTGTTGAGCGGTCTGCCCAGCAGGATGGCGCGCGGTCTGCAACGAAGCACCGAGCGCATCAAGCAGATGTCGGTCCTGCATCGGAAGAAGAAGGAACCCATCGCGGCCGCTTCGGTGGAGGTCTTGCCCCGGGACCAGTTTGTGGAGATCTTCATGTTCTTCCCTCGAGACGAAGCCATCGCCCTCGAGGACAAGGACGTGGAGCTGCGAACGCAGGTCGGCCCCTTCAAGATCAAGCGCAAGTTCAGGCTAAAGAAAATGGTCTACAACGACAAGCTGGAGCTTTGAGACCCGCCACCCCCGCCATCAACCCCCTGAGGGCTCGCCTGGCTGAAGGCAAGCCTGCCATCGGCATGATGGTCTCCATGCCCAGTGTGGCCACTACCCAGATTCTGGCTGCCGCGGGCTTCGACTGGCTCTTCTTCGACATGGAACATGGACCGATCGACATTGCCTCGGTCCATGCCATGGTGACGGCCACCCAGGGGACCCTTGCCACCCCCATCGTTCGAGTGCCCTGGAACCTGCATTGGCTGGTCAAACCGGTGCTGGACGCCGGCGCCATGGGGATGGTCTTCCCCATGATCCACAATCGGGCCGAGGCCGAAGCAGCCGCCCGGTCCGTTCGCTACCCGCCGCGAGGCAACCGCGGCTACGGCCCCTTCTACGCGCCTGTCAGATTTGGAACACCCCGTGAATCCTATGTGGACGCGGCGGACGACCAGATCCTGTGCATGCTGCTGATCGAGCACCGTGAGGCGATCGACAACATCCGTGAGATCGTGACCGTTCCGGGCGTGGATTCCTGCCAGATTGCCCCCAACGACCTGGCCATGAGCTACGGGTATCGGGATGGTCCGGACCACCCGGAAGTCCAGGACGCCATCGGTCGGGCCGAGGAGGTCATTCTGGCCGGCCCCACCTACCTGGGCGGGTTGGCCCTCGACAACGCCACCGCCAACGACATGATCGGCCGGGGGTACCGAATCATTCTCGCCGGCTCCGATACCCTGCTGCTGGAGCGCGGTTCCGCCGACATCCTGGGCGGCATAGACCGTGGCGATTGAGGCTGCTGTCCTGTCTCAGGAATAGGGCTGCCATCTCCGACGGAGGTTCCACCGAGAAACGGTCGGTAGGAGAGGCCCATTGGGTTTCAGCCAAAAGGCACCGTGGTGCTCCCCCTCTAGGAAACCTCCATCGGCCCTCCGGGTTCGGGCGGAACGGCACCGCCTTCGTCGTCGCTCCTCCTCACAATGAAGGGGCATTGCATCGTCGTCGCTCCTGGAATCCGGTACCGTTGCGCTCCGAAATAGGGCAACCCTATTTCTGAGACAGAACACTGGGTCTCCCGTTTCAACCAGCCATGTCCACTGAAAAAATCCCAGCCACGGTGGTGGCTGTGTCCGGGTCAGCAGGCCTGGACGTGACCCTGCGCGATCCGCCCCGCCACTGGATCGGCGAGGTGCCGCGGGACGTCTACACCCACCGGACCCTGCTGCCGCTGCATTCACCCCCTGAAATGGGCCTGGGCGGCAATGGGGGGTCGGCTTCCTACGTGCTGGGGAAACTGGGTCGAAGGGTTCACCTGAACGCGCCCATTGGCCAGGATCCGTCCGGGCAACTGGTCCGAGGCTGGCTGGAGCGGGCCGGGGTGAAGTGCACCGCGCCGACCGGCCGCTCTACCATGCAGGCCATCACCGCGGTAGACGCCTCCGGAAGGCGGCTGGGAACACTCCAGCACGTCGGCCCGGCTCTGGACTGGAGCCTGTCGGCTCAGGACGGAGAAGCAACCTGGCTGCTGGCCAGCCTGCCGGGACAGATCCCGCTGGAGGTGCTGCCCCAGGTGCTGAATCTGCTGGAGGATTTCGGCGGAGGGGGCCGGGTGCGGGTGCTGGATACGGGTCTCGGCTGGACGGGCAAGGCCGAGCCCGGGCGAGTGAGGGAGCTGTGGGCGCGGGCCGAGGTGGTGGTGGGCACCCTGGAAGAGTTGACGGTCTGGACTTCCGGGAGAACCGGCCGGGATGTAGCCGAGCGCGTGCTGGCAGCCGGCCCCCACACGGTGGTTCTCAAGATGGGCTCCGGTGGGGCCGCCTACCAGTCCGTGAAGGAACCCTATGCCCACCAACCCCCGGTCCGGGTGGCATCCAGCAACGTCAGCATTGGAGCCGGGGATGCCTTCAACGGAGCCCTGATCGCAGGCCTCACCGAGGATCGCCCCCTGGCCGAGGCCGTGGCCCGGGCCCAGCAAATAGCTGCCACGGTGGTGGAACGGGGACGCGGCGTCCTGGGTTGGGGCGAGAATCTGGGGTAATTCTACCCCGGCGTCTCAAGGGTGAGCTCCCATTCTCCCAGTTTGCGCAGGCGTTTGGCCGTGGGCAGAATCTGCGGCTCGCCGGCAGCCGCCCAGGCCGCCACCTCCTCCTTGTGCCCCAATCGAGGCACCTTGCGAGCCCGGACGATTCCATCCCAGAAAAAGAAGTTCTCGACGCCGGCCTCATAGAGCCGGTGTGCCTTGCGGTGGTACTCTTCGGTGGTCAACCCTCGAGGCATCAGGTTGAGCGCCAGGCGGCAGCGCGTCCCCCGAACCAGCGAGACGTAGTAGTCCACGTCCTCGGGCTTATCCCAGGCGGGCTGGTAGCTGTTGAGCCGAATGGTGGAGGAATAGGGGATGATGGTGTCCACCAGGCCCTCGGCGATCCAGGTCTTCAGGTCCATTCCGTGCAACAGGTTCTCCTCGGGACGGAACACCACCGCCGAGATGGCCAGCCTCTTGGAACGGCTGGTGCGTTGGGTGACCTCGTCCAGTGCCTGGCGCAGCTCCCGCATGAACCGGGTCAGGGCCTGGCTTCGAAAAGTGAGCCAGCGGTGGTCCAGCTCGTCCAGCCGGCGGGGGTCCTGGCCGTAGCGGGCCTGGAATTCGCTAACCAGCGGTTCCTCGTAGGCCACCAGCGGAGGGCGGCGATTGTAGAGGACTCCCACCCCGTCGATGGGGTATTCGGCCATCTCCCTGAAAAGAGAGATCACGTAGCGGCGAGTCTCGGGGAAGGCGTAGGAAATTCGGGGCATGGGCCTGCCCTGTCGATCCAGGCAAGCCAGTTCCGGATGCTTCTCGTAAAAGCTGCCCGCAATGTGGTCGTGGGGCGCCGGGTAGACGAAGCCGGCGGTGCGGTAGGAGGCGTGCAGCTCGATTCCCATCTCCCGAGCCAACTCGGCGGCCGCGCGCAGGGGATCCACCCCTTTCTGGCGATAGGTTCTCCAGGTCACGGCCAGCTCCCGATCGACGGCCCTGGGGAAGACCGGGTCGGGCTGGTTGAAGGCCCGCCCGTAGTCCTCGGCGATCCTGGACAGGTAAAGAGCCCGGTCTCCGCCGCCGGCCTCCCAGTACACCCGCGACACGTCGGTATGACGCAGAGGCTCCAGGTACTTGAGCACCTCCTCGGCCGATCCGGAAACGTTGGAAAAGTGGGCATCGGTGTGCACGAACAAGCGCTTGCTCGCCTTTTGAGCGCGATCCTGCCGCAGTCGCTCCACCTCCTGCGCCGACAGGGGGACCAGCTTGATGTAAGCCAGCCACCCGTGCTGGATGCGAGGCACCCGGGTCTGGCGGATGAGCAGGTCGCGCCCGCTCAGGTCGGCGCTTTTCCAGTAGATATCGTCGATCCAGTTTTCGCGATGGTCGGTTTCTCCGCGCCGGCCGGTGACGGTGGTGTAGGCAGGATCCCCCGACAACTTGACCTGAACCTGCTTGGGTTGTTCGAAGGGCTTCCGGTAGATGCCGACATAGATCCGGTGCCACCCGTTGCGTTTCAGGGTGTAGGTCAAATCGGGAGCGGCGCTCTCCTCCAAGGCCACCAGCATGGTTCCGCTGAAGTCGTCGGTTTCGTACGCCAGCGTCTTCCAGGTCCCGCGCTTCAGACGGGTGGACAGGGCTGAAGCGGGCCGGCACCGGTCCAGGTCGGTCAGGTAGACAGCTCCGTCCCGAGTGGGCGTCCCGCCTTCCGTGGCGCCCGAGGCTTGGGACCGAAATCGCAGAGTCAGACCGGCCAGCGCTGCCGCTTCCAGAAACTGCCGGCGATTGAGCCGCCAACCCCGCCCTTGGGAGCTTTCATGGTTATCGATCATGGCTGTCCTCCTTCAAAACGTGCCTCTCCGGCCGTTCCAGGATCTCAAGATCACTCCCCCTTGAGTGGGCGTCGGCAAGACAAGGGCCTAGCCCGCCTACGAGCCGGAGGGAGGCAAACGCGGCGCCCCGGGAGCAAAAAATCCTTGCGCTAGTGGTGATCCACCCGCTGGCCGTCGGGGCGGTTCTTGAACTCCCGGACCAGCCGCAGGAACGCCTCCACCACCGCCTCGAAGATCACCCGGCCCTTTTCGGCGGTCGCCAGCTTGGGGTCTCCCACTACGCCCGTCTTGCTGAAGCGGGTCCAGATATCCATGAAGAGCACCGGGGAGCTTGCCATGAGATCCAGGAAGATGAAGTTGGAGGGGGGGAGGCCCATTTCCTTGACGGCCTTGTCCATCTGCACCCGGTCAGGGTCCAGGTGCAGGTAGACCGAGGTCTCCAGTTCGCCGGCGTGGGCGATGCCTCCCCGCTCCGATTCCCGCACCTCCTGGATTTTTTCGGCGGCCAGGGAGGGCCAGATGAAGGCTCCGCAGAGGCTGTCGGTTTCCAGAATGGTCCTGCGGGCCACCAGTTCCAGGATGGGCATGTTGGAGCCGTGACCGTCGGCAATCAGGATGCGCTTGAATCCGTGGTGAGCCACGCTCTTGGTGACATCCAGAACGAAGTTCAGCAGGTGTTCCATGCGGATGTCGATGGTTCCCGGGAAATCCATGTGATGGGTTTCAAAACCATAGGGGATCGGCGGGAGCAGCAGGATCTCTCCATCGGCGCGGCGGGCCGCCTCCTCGCAGATGGACTGGATCAGGAAGTTGTCGGTGTCCAGGGGCAGGTGGTGTCCATGGTCTTCCACCGAGCCGATCGGCTGGACCACCACCGGCTGGCGCGGCACCAAGTCCTTCAATTCCTGCCAGGTGTATTGCTGATACCAGTAGCTCTTGCGTTCCATAACAGCCTCGTTTCAGTGCCTGTCAGCCTGTCAGAATCGAGCCGAAGCGCTCGATGACCAGCTCCAGTTGGTCTGCACCCAGGCTCACCGGGTTCAGGATCAGGCGGCCCCGGGGCATCTCCTGCTGGCCGACCGCCACTGCCGGGTCTCCCTCCAGCAGGCCCAACACCAGGTCCACCAGCGTCAGCCCCGCGGGGTTCTCTTCGAGTTCCACCTCCAGCAGCGGGTAGCCCGGCTCACCGCTGTCCATGACGGTGACCCCCAGGTAGGGAAGTCCTTCCAAACCGGCCCGGAGGGTCTGAATCTTGCCGGCCTGATCTTGACGCCAGGCCTCGGGATCCTGTTTGAGGTAGGCTCTCACGGCCGCCACCAGGCCAGCGATTTCCTCCTTTCCCACCTTGAGCGGTCGCCCGATTCCCTGCAGGGGCGGGCCCAGAAGCCTGCCCGACTCCAGAAAACGATCGCGCAGCATCCAGGTTTCGGGCCAGACGTCCATGTCCTGGTGCTGCAGGGCCACCGAATCTATCAGGTCCCGGCGGCCCACCAGAATCCCCGAAGCCTGCGGGCCGCCCAAAGCCTTGCCTCCCGAGAAGGCCACCAGGTCGGCTCCGGCGCCAACGAAACGTTGCAGGTTATCTCTGGGGGGCAGCGAGGCGGCCGCATCCACGATGACCGGCAGTCGATGGAGATGAGCCACCGCCACCGTGTCCTCCAGGGAGACCGCGCCCTCGGCCTGCATGTCCACCCATAGAACCGCTGCCGTCCCGGCATGGATGGCCGCCTCGATCTGCCAGGGCGCCGTTGGCCGTACCTCCGGGTTTCCCAGTTGCCCCACCTCTTCCAGTATGGCGCCCCCAGCGCGAAGTGCATGGTCATAGGCGTTGCGCTGGCAGCGCTGCACGACGATCCGGTTGGGCATGCCGCTGCTGTCGGGCAGGCGCTCCATCCTGTGAATGTCCAGGCCCGCCAGGCAGGCCGCGGCCGCAAGCTGCAATCCGGCGGCGGCCCCGCAGGTGACATATCCCGCTTCGGCGCCGGTCACCTGGGCCAGATAGCTCCCCGCCCGCTCCTGCAGCTCCTCGATGGATACGCTCCAGCGGGAGGCCTCCCGCATGGCCTCCACGGCTTCCGGCACCATGGGCGGTCCGCCCAGGCGGGTCAGCGTCCCGGCGGCATTGATCACCCGCCGCACGCCCAGGCTCCGGTAGATGTCTTGCAAGGTAACTCGCTCTCTTTAGGGTTGCCGCCGAAACTACCCGCCAGCCGGTTTCAAGGTGGTTCCGGTCTTGATGTCGGGAGACCTGGACTCCAGAGCCAGGTAGTGGTAGCGGGCTCCCAGCCACCGGGTCAACTGGTCGCCGTAGTGAGGGCTTCCGGGATGTCCCGACTGTCCCTGGGCGTCCACCGTCCACAAGCCCGATTCCGGACTGCCCAGATCGGCGATCATTCGGAAGTTGGCCCCCATGGTGGCGCCCCAGTTGGGGTCATACCCGGTATTACACACGGTGATCCCGTTTCCCTTGACCGGTTGACCTCCCCGATCCAGCAGGCGTCCCAGATCGCCCCGGCCGGAGAGCACATGCCTGAGATGAATCCGATGAGCCCGTCCCCAGATCCAGCTTGAGACCTCGGGACCCATCCGCCGGGACAGCTCGGCCAGGCTGGCGCGCCAGGCCCGGACCACCGCGTTCGGGCGCGGCTGGCGCTCGAACCAGCCCACCGGGTCTTCCCTGAGCATCTGTGTGGCCAATCCACCGATGGCCCCCGAAACCAGCTCCACCTCGTCCTCAGGAAAGTGCTCGCCCGCCACGGTGCGGCTCCAGTGGGTGAAGAAGGTCTCGAAAATGGAGGCGCCGGCGCTGTCGGTCTCCATGCGGCCGTCCCAGCCCCTGAGCTCTTCCACGGCTTCTTCATTCTCCGGGCCATGCTCGTCCAGGATCTGCAGCAGGTGCGGCAGGCACTCCCGGGCTCGAAGGGAGAGAACGTCGTGCTGGATCCCCACCAGGTCCTCCCGTGACAGGTCTCTCCTGTCTTCGATCCTCTGGCGAACCCGGCGGGCCCGGTGGCCGCTGCTCCAGGTGCCGGAGAGGGGATAGGGGTAGTCGTCGGGAGCCGGCCGGTTGTTGGCGCTGGCGATCCAGCCTCGTTCCGGATTCTTCAGTCCGGGCATGCCCTCGAATGGAATGAGCCCATTCCACTGGTGGGCAGGATCCCAACCCGGACGGTAGCCTCTTTCCCAGATTTGGCGGATCGGAATCCTGCCGGTGGACTGCTGTCCGATGTTCCCTTCCACGTCGGCAAACACCAGGTTCCAGGTCGGCATGATCCACTCCTTCAACGCTTGGCGAAACTGGTCGGCGCTGTCGGCGCGGTTCATGCGCTGCAAGGCCGGCAGCCATCCCGAGCCTTGGGCGCCCAGCCAGCGGAGCGACACCGGTCCCGTATCCCTCGCCAACGGCGGCAGCACCGAGTCCACGATGGGGCCGTTTCTGGAATGGTGCACAGTCAGAGTCAGCGAAGGGGCTCCCTTCACCCTGACCTCCTCGTTGCGTTCGCGGGCCGGCTCCCAGTTTCCGTCATGGAGGAAACAGCCGGGATGGCCGGGATCGGTCTTTTCCTGATAGAGGTCCCGCTGGGAACAGATGTTGTTGGTAACCCCCCAGGCAACGCGCCGGTTGCGGCCGATCATCACGGCCGGAACACCCGCGTATCCGGTGCCGGCCACACCGAGGGAGGGACTGCGCAGGTGCACTCCATACCAGCAGGAGACGGCGGCAAAGGCGATATGGGGATCGCTGGCCAGCAGCGGCTTGCCGCTTCGGGTCCTCGATCCGGCGATCGCCCAGTTGTTGCTCCCTTCCCCCTCGCAGGGGTCCCCGCCGGAGGGGCCCACCGCCGGATGAGCCCCGGCTTGCCGGGGCCGGGCCGTATAGTCGCCGGTGTGCAGGATGCTCTCCTCGTCGGATTCTCCCTGAAGGAAGGCACGGTAGAGAGCGGGATCCGGGAGGCGGCGTTTGGCCAGTTCCGGAATGACGATGACCGGGAAGCGGCCCGTCAGATACCACTGAAACTCCACCTGTATGGCCAGGCTGCCGGCTGGGGACCAGGGCTCGGGCTCATAGTCGAGCAGGTCGAACTCGATGGGCAGGGAAGAGGCGGTGCGCTCCATCCAGGCGTTGATCCCGTCCGAAAAGGCCTGGAGCCTGAGGGCTACCTCTTCCGGGAGGCGGCTCACCTCCTCGACCGCGATGCCCGGCAGCCCCACGGTTCTGACCAGCAGGTCCGACTCGCTGCCTTCCGGACCCAGAATCTCGGCCAGCCTTCCCTGTCCCTTGCGCCGCAGGTAGTCCAGTTGAAACAGCCGGTCCTGGGCCATGGCAAAGCCGTAGCCAAAGAACAGGTCCAGGTCGTCCTCGGCCGAGATGTGGGGAATTCCCCAGGAGTCGCGCTCGATCCGGACCGGACGCTTCACCGCCAGCTCATGACGAGCTTCCATTTCGGGCACTCTGGAACGAATCTCGTCCCGCCACCAGGCATCAAACTGCTGCCTCGACATGCCCGAGGCCTTGCAAAGGGATTGGATGGACTCGCCCGCCCCAAGTCTCCTGAGACGGTCGTCAATGGGTTTTTTCATTTTGGAACTCCGCATTGAGTCATCGCCCACCGGTATCCTGGCTCCGGAGAAGCGGGCCGCCGCCGATTTACCCGCTGGCCCGCTGGGCTGGAAGCACACTGCGGACCGCGGAGAGCCATGCGGGCCGAGACATGCATTCTAATGGTTGAAATATTCATTGTGCCCGCCCGGGCGGCCCCGGGCCAGATAGAGTCTCAAGCCGGACCAATCGAACCCGGTGGGAGACACGAAGGTGCGATCGATGCGGACGTAAGTCGGAATGTACTTGATGGTGATGCCGCAGCGTCGCCGCCGGGAACGGTTGGGGTTGGACCCGTGCCACAGGAAGGCGTCGTGGGCGGAGAACTCCCCGGCTTTGAGCTCCACGTCGACGGCCCGCGTCTGATCCACCTGTTGGAAGGCCAGGGGCAGGGTGGTGTGCCGGTCCGTGTCGACCCGATGGTTCAAGAGCACCTTGTTGCGGTGGGATCCCGGGATGACCTGCATGCATCCGTTTTGCCGGTCCGAATCGTCAACGGCCAGCCACACCGTGAAGGTCTCCATGGGGTCGATGGGAAAAAAGGCGGCATCCTGGTGCCACTCCACCTCCAGCCCGTCCGCGGGGCGTTTGCTGATGACGTAGGAGGTAAAGAGGGCCACGTCCGGACCGAGAATCTGTTCCGCAATGTCCACCAGGGGCTCGCTGAGGAAGAGATCCAGAAAGTAGCGGTTGCGGTAGTGCACCGACGGCATGTTCTCGGGCCGGGTTCCCGCCGGCAGTCCGGAGATGAGTCGGTCGATCTCCTCCCGCAACCGGGCCAGCTCGCTGTCGGACAGAATCTTCCCGCCCCGGACGAAACCCTGCTGCCGATACTGTTGCAGCGTTTGCTGGCTTAGCCTGGGCATGTGTCATTCACCGCGGCCTCGTCCTTGCGGAGGCCGGCTTGGGGCAAGGATGCGGGTCTGTTTCTGGTTCCGGACCGGTCAGGGCGGAAATGATATTGCCGGTGTCCGGGGAAGTCAAACCCTTCTCCTCGGCAGGTTTGGGGCTGCTTCAACCGCGGCCGGCTGACCGCTGTTTTCGTCGACTTGGCTCCCGTTCAGGGTCGTGATAGAGTTGGCGGCGGGCCAAAAGCCGGACTCGAGGAGCTTCGGAAATCGACCTTCCGGCGCCGGTCTGCCGGGGTTGCGCCATGACCGCCGATTCCGAGTTCTCGATCGTCCACTTTTCCGACGCTCATCTGTTCGGCGATCCTGCCCACGTGATCTACGGGGTGGAGCCCGCCCGCGCCCTGAAGGCCGCCATCGCCTCCATCAACGCCATCCGGCCGCGCCCCGACCTGTGCATCTACACCGGCGACTCGGTTTCCGAGCAAACCGAGGCCGCCTACCGGCTCTTCAAGGCGCAAATGGAAACGGTCGACCCTCCGGTCCATTTTGCCGTCGGCAACCACGACGACCGCGGGAGCCTGCGGCGGCACCTGCTGAACCAGGAGCAGCCGGGGGACGATCCCTACTACTACTGCCTGCATCGATCGGGATGGCGGCTGGTGGTGCTGGACACCTCCCGTCCCGGGGAGGTCTGGGGAGGGATGGAGGAGGAGCAACTCCAATGGCTGGATCGGTTGCTCCGGGAACGCCAACCCACCCTGGTCTTCATGCACCACCATCCCCTGACCAGCGGTGTTTCCTGGATGGACGCGCTGATGTTGAAGAATGCCGAGCCGCTGCTGGAGATCCTCAAAGGGTCCCAATGCGTGGAGGCGGTCTTTTTCGGCCACATCCATTTCGAGTGCCACCTTCACTACGCGGGCATCCACTTCATGTCGGTGCCGGCCATCTCATTCCAATTCGGAGAAGGCCCCTGGTCCGAAAAGTCGGTGTCGCTGCCGGGCGGTTACCGGGTGATCTCCCTTGGAGAACAGGGACTGCGAACGGTGGTGCACCGGCTGACCGCCGACGAGCTGCGGCGTGCCTGAAGGTCAATCAAGGAGAACAGTCGAATGAGAATTCCTCTTGGATGCTGTTACTGGCGGCCCATCGCCTTGCTGGTGGCTCTGTTGGCGATCTGGTTCTTTTGGCAACGGTCTTCTCAGGTCCCGGACATGTCGGCAAAGGGCAGCCGCAGCCTGACCAAGGCCGATATCGACCGGTGGATGGAAGAGCTGTCCAACTGGGGGCGTTGGGGAGACTCGGATGAGTTGGGTGCGCTGAACTTCATTACTCCGGCCAAGCGCAAGCAGGCTGCCGCTCTGGTTCGGGAAGGCGTTTCGGTCTCTCTGGCCCGGGACATCGAGAAGGAAGAGTCCGTGGACAATCCCTTCCCGGTCGAGCATGCCATGCTGTTGACCGGCAAGAGTCCGGGGATGTTCTCCAATGACGCCTATCGCATGCAATACCACGGCTGGGCTCATACCCACATGGACTCCCTGTGCCACATGTTCTACGGGGGCAAGATGTTCAACGGGTTCTCCCGCATGGAGGTCACCGACGGGGGTGCGAACAAGCTGGGCATTGAGACGGTGAAGGACGGCGTCTTCAGCCGCGGTATCCTGATGGACATTCCCGCCCTCAAAGGGGTCGACTTTCTGGAACCGGGAGAAGCGATCTATCCGGAAGATCTGGACGCCTGGGAAAAGAAGGCCGGAGTGAAAGTGGGCCGGGGGGACGTGGTTTTGGTCCGGACGGGGCGCTGGGCCAGACGGGACGCCAAGGGAGCCTGGGACGTTTCCGAAACGGCGGCCGGAATGTACGCTTCCTGCGCCCGCTGGTTTCACCAGCGGGAGATCGCCCTGCTGGGCAGCGATGCCGCCAGCGAGGTGGCTCCTTCGGGCATCGAAGGCATCGTCTCACCCATGCATCAGCTTTCCATCATCGCCATGGGGGTTCCCATCTTCGATAACTGCGACCTGGAGGCCCTCAGCGCCACCGCCCGCCGCCTCAACCGCTGGGAGTTCCTGATCACGGCGGCCCCGCTGCCGGTCGGCGGCGGCACCGGATCGCCGCTCAACCCCATCGCCACTTTCTAAGCCGGCTGCCAGTGCCGACTTCGACCGGGGTTTGTTCCCGCCGGGCCGGGATTCGGAACATCGGGAAAGCCAGGAGACCAAACCAATGAGAGCACCGTTCACAGCCGTGGCCATCCTGGCCGGCTGCACCCTGTGGGCTTTGCCGGCGCCGGCCGAGGAGGTCGATTTCCACGACGCGCACTTTCACATTGCCAACTACGTCCAGCGGGGCATCGGCCTGGCGGACTTTCTGGAGATCATGGGAGACAGGGTGGGCCGCGTGGCTCTGTTCGGCATTCCGCTGCAGCAGAAGTGGGACTACTTCGAGTCGGGAGAACGGGCGCCCGATTACTATCTTCTTTCGGATTCCGCCCTCTACTACTACTCCTTTGTGGATGCCATGGTCGCCGAGGCTTACCGGGGCCTTTCACCCCAGGACCAGCGCCGCTTCGATCCCATGATCACCGGCTTCAACCCGACCGACATGTACGCAACCGACCATATTCGACGGGTGCTGAACCTCTATCCCGGTGTGTTCAGCGGTATCGGCGAGTTCTCCGTTCACAAGGAGTTCGTCTCCTCCAAGGTGCTGGGGCACACCGCCGGCCTGCACAACCCGGCCCTGGACAGGATTCTGAAGTTTGCCGGGGAGGTGGGGCTGGTGGTGATCCTGCACTGCGACATCAACACCGTGAGGCCAGTCAAGGGCGACCGGCCGGCCCATTTCGACGCCCTGAAAGAGATATTCAGGGCCCATCCCCAAACCACCATCATCTGGGCCCACTCCGGTCTGGGCCGTTTCGTGGGACCCACGCCCAACCACCTGGAGTTGCTGGAGGAACTCTTTCGCGACCCCGCCCTCCCGCACGTCTATTGCGACCTCTCCTGGGACGAAGTCGCCAAGTGGGTGGTCGAAAGCCCCCGGTCGGTCCGGGCCTGGGCCGAGCTGCTGAACGCCTACCCCGAGCGTTTCCTATTCGGCACCGACTCGGTGGCGCCTGCCAACCTCGATGCTTACCTGAAAACCTATCGGGACTACCAGCCTCTCTGGGACCGGTTGGATGAAACGGTCAGCCGCAAGACCCGCTACGGCAACTACGAGCGCATCTTCGATGCCGCCAACAAGAAGGTGCGAGACTGGGAGCGGCGGCAAAGTGGCGCCGGGTCCGGCCCCGCCTCCCGGAAGTAGCCACGGAAGTTTCTTGAGATCATCCCCACCTGAATCACGCAATCGTCAATGGCAGTCTCCGGTCAGGGCAGGATAGTACGGGGTCGTCCTGGTCCTTCTTTAGTTCATTGTCCTGCAACTCTCTTCCCAATCGAGTTTCCTGCATCGGCATCGGGGAGTTGCCGATTCCGTCCCCCCCGACCACGCTATTCGGACGGGTAAATGGCTCCGACCCTTTCCAGCGCGAAGCTGCCGCTGTCGGAACGGTCCGATCGGTCGACGTAAACCGTATCGCCGCTCACGGAACTGCCGCTGAGAGACTCGGCGAACATCCGATAGGCGAACATCGTGCAGGGCGACCTGCCAGTGGACGAACAGTCGTCCAGCACCTGCTGAACCTCCAGCAATACAGACCCTTCGATGATGTCCCCCTTGACGCTGAAAAAACGGTCGGTCGTGGGAAAGGTGCCGCTGAGGATATCCAGTCTTCCGTAGAGCATGTCCCTTTCCTGGTAGAGCGTCAGTCGCACCTCGGCATTGGTGCTGGCCCCGGTGACGGAACCCTCCCAGACACCCGCCATCGCCGGAGTGGTGTGCTGAGGCAGGGCGAAGGCCGGCAGGAATCCGGCAAAGGGCCCGGTGGTGCTCTCAATCAGAGAGGTGGCGACAATACGCGGAATGCCGTCATCTTCCGGATCCGGATCCTCAACCTCGATGGTGATTGGCCCGAAAGTGCCGGGAACCGACATGCGGATATCGTCGCTGACGAACATGCCGCTCGGATCGAGATCGACGGCCGGCAGTGTTTCCTGCAGGACTCCCCTCTGGGTATGGAGCTTCACGCTGACGCGTCCCTGCCCGGAACCGATGTTGACCACGGTCAGACGGGATTTGAAGGCCCCCCTCTTCACCGAGGAGTGGATCAGAAGCGGATTCGAGGGTGTCCCCTGGCTCTCGACAAAAGCCGCGGGCTTGAAGATCTGGTCGGCAATGGCAACCAGCATGGCCGGATCGTTGCTGGTCTCGTCCAGGATGACGGAGGCCCAGGCGGTGACCGGTTCGTCCGAGAAGATCAACAGCCAGCCGGTGGTGGCTGCTCCGCCCCCTTGTACCGGAGTGAGGGCGTTAATGATCCCGTTGATCTGACGCATTTCATTCGACCGTACGGAGAAGGCGCCCGTGCGGTCCAGGCTTCCGGAGCGGCCGTAGAGACCGATGACCACACTGGCCGAGGGGCTCTCACCCTGAGCCAGTGAAGACTGGCTGAAGTTGTTGATCCCGATGTTGGTCCGCGCGCCGTTCGCACTGGTCACGAAGGGAATGATGTTGACGAAGTTGTCGCCCCCGAGCCCCTCCTGATTGGCCTGCTCCACCTGGGTCGGAAGCTTCGACAGGGATGCCGTGGGATTGGACAGGCTGAGCCGGATGGCACGAATCCGATCCTGCATGGTCTGCCATTGATCGACCCCGTGAAGTCCAATTGCCCGATTCTGGGCCAGCACGGCCGAGGAAAGCAGCAGCAGACCGCTCAGGCACCATATTGTCCGCTCAAGAATTCGCATGACTTTTCTCCTAACTGTCCAGCCAGTCTCCGACCTGCTCTCGACTGGGAGAGAAAGGCAGAGGCAAGAGAGGCTCGTTCTGGCCGGCATTTTTAAGAAACCAGCAAAAGGGCTCAGACATTCTGTCTCTTTTCCCCCCCTTCTATCTACAAGATTCCACGTGTTGTTCACGCCATCTGTGGCACATTTCACTGAATTTTGATAGTTTTCCGGCCGATAGTGAGCAAGCCAGCCCTGCCCCCTAACCCTGGGCAATCACTTTGAGAGAAGAGGAACTTGGAACGCCCAATCATCATCGGTAGATGTTTGACCGGGAATGGCCACGGACGGGCGCCTGCGATTGCCTCGGGTCCACTCTGGTCCCGGCCGGCACCGGCTCAGGCCGGCAGGATGAATCTTACGAAGCGGGTTGCGGGCAGCCTCGCTCGCCTTGCGATCATTGCAATTGTCCTGGCTGGAGTCGTTGGCGGCAACGGCGAGCGATTCCTGCTGGGCCAGGTCTCCGACCTCGAACACAGACAGCGGCAGAACGAAAGCATCCGCGGCCCCAAGGCCGGCGACGTTGGCGATGGCGGAGATGCCACGCTCCGTTGCAGTGACGGCGGCGTTGGCACCGGAGTCTACATGGGCCACGTGTCCGGAGTTGAAGGGCCGGGCGCGTTTGACGATGTGAGGGTGCTGCTCACTTGCGGCAACGGAGTACTTGAAACAACTGCTCCGGGGCCCGATGGCGGCTTTGCCTTTGCAGGGCTGCCGGACGGCGACTACGTGGTCACGGTGCGCAAGACGGGCTATCGGGGGCCGCCCGCCAGGAGATTCCGCCTGGAAGGCGGCGTGATCACATCCCCTCCGCCCGGTAAGGTTGACCGGGAATACGTCCTGGCGACCCTGGACCCGCACACTTTCGTTTATCACTGGGAAGAAGATCAGAGCACGTCCGGCTACGACTACTCCGCCCACGTCAATCAACCCCTGGAGGTGGAGTTCCTCGA
>JAPPDF010000001.1 GCA_028875575.1 Acidobacteriota bacterium | reverse complement strand
CCACGCAGGGCTACGTCCGCATCCGCAAGGTCTCGGGGGCCAATCCCTTCCTGGCCTACGGGGTGGTCAACGACGGCGGGGCCCCGGGTCAGAGAACCGGTGACGGTGCCTATATCCCGGCTCGGGAGTAGACACTCAAAGGAATCAACCACTGGGACGGCCGGCACCGAAGCTCCCGATTCGGATCGACCGAGGTCCTTCCGTGTTGGGCCACCACTTCCGAGAAAGCCTCTATATGTCAACTTTTGAGCGTGACGTATAGGGATGTCTGGTGGGAATCATGACCAACCGCAAATTCCGCCGCAGGAAGCTGGTCCCTATTCAGCGATTCGGAATACCGGTCACGGTCCCGTACCCGCAGACGCGGAGATGAATCGGAGCAGGAAAACCCGGCCTCGAACGGCCGTGGGATGATCGACGATTTCCGCCTCCGGGGGACAAGGCGGTATAGACCGACCAACGCGCCACCCGAAACCTCACAACAGCCCCGTCGGTGTCGCTTCTTGCGTCATCGAAGCCTCCGTCATGGGAGTGGGAGAAGGGAGCGGTGGGAGTGATGGGGGGCCAGGGGAGAACTCTCCCCCACCTCCCGGGGATGGTCGGTCTCTTCGGCCGCCCAGTCCCGGAAGCTGGAGCGGAACCCGTGCGGCACGGCCGCAATCCCCCGCTCGCGGGCCAGCCACCGCAGCTCCTTGTCATTGAGCGGCTTCCCCTGCCCACGGGTGAACACCAGAGGACCGGCTCCCCGGCCTAAGGTCCGTGCCGCCTCGAGAATCTCCAAGGCGCGGCCACACAGCGGCACCCGGTGCCGGCGGCTGGCCTTCATCCGCCTGGCCGGGGCGGCCCATACACCAGCGTCCCGATCGATCTCCTCCCACTCGGCCCAGCGCACCTCACTCCACCTGGCCGCGGCCAGTGGAACCAGGGCGTGGCTGCCGAGACCGAGCTCCCGGCGGCGGCCACGGACGACGAGGCGCTGAATCCAGCTGCGGGTACGGCTGGGCTGGAGGAAGAGGCACAATCCGTTTCCATCGGGGTGTCTTCCGGGGGAAGCGGAGCGGAGGAAGATGGCCGAGAGGGCGTTGCCCGGATGGCGGCCGGTGGGCTTGGTTTCGGGTCGGACCGGTGCGAGGTTGCTTACAGTATCCATCCCTTTGTTAAATGGGGGATGGCAGTGGATTGCACGGGATGTTGGTGGCAATTCCGGCCACAGCAGATCTTGGATAAGACACTCATAAATAACACAGTTATAGACTGTACTGGACGAAGACCAACCTCACCGGACTTTTTATGACCGTTGCTGCGGCGGCAGCAGGTGACCCGGTGAGAAATGAGGGCTTGGGTAGGTTCAGGTCAGCAGATATTTGATGACGGCGCCTCCAATCGATAGACCGATAGCGCCCAGAAAGACATTCACATACTTCAACCCGCCCTGCAGCCTGGAAACATCTGCCCTCGTGTCACCAACTTCCCTGGACAGATCGGTCCGGACCTGATGGATGGCATTGGTTAGTCGGACTTCCATCTCACCCATGGCCTTGGTCAGGCGCAACTCCAATTGGGCGATTTCTTCGTTGCTCATTGTTCCTTGTCCCTTCGCCTGTTGACCATCCGGCTTGTCGATCAAACTTGTGGACCCACGCCGGATATCATTGATTCTTTTTGCGCTGCATGTAACTGGCTGAGGGAGTGCCTTGATGATATCACGGCATCGTCAGAACACAGCACCAATGCCGCTGCGCAATCTGGGAGGTCATTTGGCGGGACCCTTGCCCCCGGGCACACTCCCTTCCTCAGGAGGCCGCGCTGCTCGCCAGCCGGCCTTCATCTGGCGGGCGAGCTGTTGCACGGTGCGGGCGCTGGTTGGGGAAGCGGCCAGGTTGACCAGTTCCAGGGGGTCGGCGGTGTGGTCGTAGAGTTCGGTGCCCTTGATGCTGCCGTCCAGCCCCACCCATTCGGTGTATCGGTAGCGGTCGGTCCGCATGGATTGCCCCAGGCTGTGGTCGTGCCGGGGGAAGTGGCTGAAGGCGGCCTGCTTCCAGGACCGTTCGGGATCGTTCAGCAAGGGAACCAGGTCGCTTCCCTCCACGTGCTTGGGAACGGGCAGGCCGGCCAGCCGGCAGAGGGTCGGATAGAGGTCCACCAGCTCCACCAGCGACTCGACCCCCGAAGGTTGGGAGCGCCCGGGCGCAGCAATCAGCAGCGGCACTCGAGTGGCCCACTCGAACAGGGTCATCTTGGCCCAGGTGCCGTGCTCGCCCAGGTGCCAGCCGTGGTCTCCCCAGAACACCACGATAGTCTTTTCTGACAGCCCGTAGGTTTCCAGTGCCTGCAGCATCCGTCCCACCTGGGCATCGATGTAGCTGACACAAGCCAGGTAGGCTTGCCAGACCCTGGCCTGAAGGAAGTCGGAAATTGGTCCGCCGGCAGGAATTCCGCGGTAGCTGCGCAACTCCCATCCGGCAAAGCGCAGCGCCTCTTCCCGGGTAGAGGGATACTTGGGGAAATCCAGGTCGATGCGCCAGACTTCCCGGGCCCGGGGATGCCAGTAGGTCACCGAGTTGTAGATCGACCAGAGAGGCGCGCCGGCCGGCGGCTGGCGGTGCTGTGGCAGCCGGATGCGGTCCAGCGGATACTTGTCGAAGTATTTCTTGGGGGCGACCAGGGGCAGGTGGGGGCGGTAGTAGCCCACCGCCAGGAAGAAGGGTCGGTCCTTCAGGGCTGCCATGGCCGCGATGGCCTGTCCGGTCATGCGTCCGCCGTAGAGGGTCTCGTCGGGCACGTCGGGAGCCTGAATGGGGGGACAATCGTTTCTGGGCGCGATGACGGTGGGCACCTGCGCCCGCTTGGAGAACTCCACCCCGGCGATGGCCGCTTCGTCCACCGTCTCCCACATCTCCCGCTTGCGCCCCGGCGAGCTGGGCACCGACCAGCCCTCGGGATGGTCGGTTTCGTTGTGGTAGATCTTGCCGAAGGACTGGGTGTGATAGCCGTGATTCTTGAAGTGCTCGGGGAGGCTGGGGCTTGCCCGGAACCGCTGGCGATCGAAGGGGTGGCGATTGGAATAGTGGCCGGTGGTGTCGGGACGCAGTCCGAACATCAGGGACACGCGCGAGGGACTGCATTGGGGGGCCTGGCAGTAGGCCCGGCGGAAGGTGGTCCCGCGGGCGGCCAGCCGGTCGATGCTGGGAGTCTCGACGGCCTGCTCGCCGTAGCAACCCAGCAGGGGCCGCAGATCGTCGGCGGCGATGAACAGGACGTTGGGGCGGTCGCCGGCCGTAGCGGCCGGAGGAGACGCCGCCAGCAGCGGTAGCGCGGCCGCCAGCAGGATGCGGACGATCGGTCGGGAGAAACCTCCGCTCTCGAGTATCATGGTGTCAGCCTCGCCCTTCTCCAGGTCCCCGCCTGAATGGTCCAGGTCACCGGTTCGCATCGCCGCCGGCACTATTCCTTTCGCGGGTTCCACCAGCCGTCCAGCAGCCGTTTCATCTCCTGCCGGCGGTTCCTCAGTTGGGGACTCCCGGCCAGATTGTTCAACTCGTTGGGGTCGGCAGTCAAATCGAACAGCATTTCCCCCTCATCCGAACCCTCGGGGAGAATCAGCTTGTGATTCCCCCAGCGCACCCAGCGGAAGAGGACCTCGGCTTCTGGCTGTTCCAGTTCCATGGCATAGCCGCGATAGATCTCGCCGAAGACCGGCCGCGCAGGAAGGGTGGACCGGCCCCGGATCACCGGCATCAGGTCCATCCCCGGAAGCTCCGCCCCCGTCTCCGCGATGCCGGCCGCGGCCAGCAGCGTCGGCACCAGGTCGATGGTGCTCACCAGGCCGGCATGGGTGCCGGGTCTGGCCTGGTCCTCCCAACCGATCAGGATGGGAGTCCTGATGCCCTGCTCGAAGGGGGTGTTCTTGCTGCGCAGCGACAGGTTGGGATTCTCCGGATCCACCATGTAGCCGTTGTCGACCACGAAGACCACCAGGGTCTGGCGCAGCAGATCCCTTTGTCGCAAGGCGCCCAGCAGTTCTCCCACGGTTTCGTCCAGCCAGGTGATGCAGGCGTAGTAGGGAGCCAGGTGGTCGGGTACCCGGGAATCCTCCACGTAGGGCTCGAGGTGCCGGCGGGGCGGGTTGTGGGGCAGATGGGGCAGGAAAGGCGCATACCAGACGAAGAAGGGCATTCCGTCCGCGGCCGCCCGGTCGACGAAGTCATGGATGGGCTGCAGGGTCTGCCGTCCGATGGTCAGTCCGGCGTCGCCGTTGCCGTGCCCCGATTTCATGCCCAGTCGCGCAAAGGCCGGGTCCTTCTCGATCGGATGAGGCCGGGCCAGGGTCATGCCCTCGTCGAACCCCGCGTTGGCGAAATCGCCTTCCCAGTGCTTGCCGGTCTGCAGCGTCCGGTATCCGGCCCGGGAGAGCAGGCGGGGAAGGGTGTCCACCCGGCGCACGAGGTAGCTGGCTCGATGCCGGTTCTCCAGGGAATGGGGCAGATCGAAATAGGGGCGGTTGAAGGTGACGCCGCTCTGATGGGGGTAGAGCCCCGTCAGCAGGGTGGCCAGCGAGGGGCGGCAGAGGCTGTTGGGGACGTAGCCGTTGACGAATCGGGCCGAGCGTCTGGCCAGGTCGTCGATGTGCGGGGTCCGCACCAGCGGGTTGCCCATGAAGCCGAAGTCGCCATAGCCCTGATCGTCGGCGATGATGAGCAGGATGTTGGGAGGAGCGGCCCAAAGATGGCCGGCCATTCCCAGGAAAAACACCGCCAGGACAAGAACTGGGAGCCCCCTCCCGCGTTGCAGGCTGGGCGGGCGCATGCCGGTTGAAGACACCTCGTTTTTCAGCATCTCTCAGCCTGGATTTCCGGCCGTCGGTCGGGATTCTGCCGGCTGATTGGTCAGGAGCAGCGGATCGGGTTCCGACTCCGCCAAAACCGCCTGGAGCCCGTGAAACCGAACATCCGAGGTCCCGCCGTTCCCTGATGGATCCGCCGGAAAACACCGATTGTGCAGCCTGGGGAATGGTCTGTCAATCGGTCCGGCAACTGCGATAGAATGCCGCGCGAAACGGAAATTACCGCGCCATTGGATATGGCCCCGGGGCCCCCACGGGGACGGCCCGGGGTCGAGACGCCCAACAGCCTCTATCCGGACGGGCGATCGCGACCGGCGGCCGCCCGGAATAATCTGCCATGCTCAGACCATCAATCGAGCCCCGGACCCGCCAGGGCAGAGAATATATCGCGGGGGAATGGAAAGCCCACCGGGAGGAACTGGAGGTGCTCAACCCCTCCGACCACTCCGTCATCGGATCGGTTCCCGTCTCTCAAGTCGAAAGCCTGGATCGGGCCGTGGCCGCGGCCAACGATGCCCTGGGCACCTGGGGGAACCACTTGAAGTGGTCCTGGGTCCGGCGGGCCGAAGTGGTGGATACCTGGGTCCAGCAGGTTCGCAAGCACCAGTCCGAGCTGGCACTCCTGATGGCGATCGAGAGCGGAAAGCACCTGGACGAGTCCAGTGCCGACGTGGTGGAGGCCATCCACATGCTGCAGTATTGCGCGGGCCGGGGCCGCCAGCCCATCGGCGAACGGGTAGCCTCGGAAATCCCCGACAAGGAAGCCGAGATCTACCTGGCCCCGCGCGGCGTCTGCACCGTCATCACCCCCTGGAACTTTCCGGCGGCCATTCCCACCTGGCTGATCGGGCCCGCCCTGGTCTGTGGCAATCCGGTGGTCTTCAAGCCCTCCGAGGAGACTCCCTTGACGGCCCAATACGTGGTGCGGCTGTTCGACCTGGCGGCCCGGGAGCACGAGGCGCCTCCGGGCGTGCTCAACCTGGTCTACGGCTCGGGAGAGGTGGGGGAGCACCTGGTCCGGCACCCGGACACGGTGGGACAGCTCTTCACCGGCTCTCATGGGGTGGGGTCCAGGGTCAAGCAGATTGCCGCTTCCCACTACGACAAGTTCGCGGTGTGCGAGATGGGGGGCAAGAATTCGCTGATCGTGCTGGAGGACGCCAACCTGGAGCTGGCCGTCAACTCGGCCATCCTGTCGGCCTACAAGACCACCCACCAGCGATGCGTGTCGGCGGACCTGTTGATTGTCCAGAAGTCGATCGAACCCGAGTTCACCCGGCGCTTCCTGGAAGTCACCGACCGGGTCCGCTTCGGAGATCCGCTGGACGCTGCCTTCCTGGCCGGACCCCTGATCAATGAGAAGGCGGTGGACAAGTTCGAGGCCTGCGCTTCCCGGATCGAGGAGGAGTGTGAGGACCGCCTGCGCCAGGGGAGTCGGGAAGGCCCGGGCAACTTCGTCCGTCCCAACGTCTTCCGGATGTCCCATCGCCCCGGGACCTTTGCCCTGACCCAGGAGTTTTTCACCCCCAACGTGGTGATCGTGCCGGTGGAGGATTTCGAGGAAGCCATGCAGGTGGCCAACGCCAGCGAATTTGGGCTTTCCATGTCGCTGATGACGGATGACTTCCGCAAGATGAGGGAGTTCAAGGTGCTGGGCAGATGCGGTCTGAAATATGTCAATCTGCCCACCATCGGCGCCGAGGTGCACCTGCCCTTCGGGGGCATGAAGCGCTCCGGCACGGGCATGCCGTCGGCGGCCTGGCTTTTCAACTACATGTGCCACGCCACCGCTTTTACCGTCAACTACGCTGAAGAGATCAAGATGGCCCAGGGCCTCTCCGCCAAGGTGTGATCGGGGGCATTGAACTGCACCGCATCGGAGAGTGGTCCCCCATTGGCGGGTGCCAACGGACGCCCACCCACAGTCCCAAGGAGAATGAATCATGCGGTCAGCCAGAGTTTCCATGAATGCCGTTTCCCTGAAGGATCGAATCCGGCTGCTGCCGGCCGTCTGCCTGCTCCTGCTGCTGGCAGGGTCCGGCTGCACCCTCCCCGGCCCGTCCCCGACGGAGTTCGAGTCAGTGAGCCTCGGCAAGGACCAGTGGCAGTTCATCGGAGGGGAGTGGGAGGAGAGCGCGGAGGGGGTGATGACTCCGCCCAGGAAGGTGGCCGACGAGCACCTGGCCTTCAACACCAGCCGGGCCTATACCGACTTCGAGGCCGAGTTCGACTTCCGCTGGAACATCCAGAACTGCGGCGCCGGGCTGATCTTTCGCGCCCGAGATGCCCGGCATTACTACATGGCCCACTTCCCCTGCACCGGCCAACAGTACCGCGCGGAACACTTCTGGGCGGCCATCTCCAAGGTGGACGAATCGGGGTGGGTGCACTTTCTGCAGAAGGAGCTGGTCAGCGGCGCGCCCAGCGAGATCGGGATCTGGCACAAGGTCAGACTGGTGGTCGAGGGGCCGGAATTTCGTCTCTGGGTGAATGGCCGCCCGCAACCGGTGGTCAGGGACGACACCTACGCCGGACCGGGCTTCGTGGGCTTGGAGAGCTTTAACGCCCGGGATCCCGACACCATCGGCCCTTACGGGGATCCCATCGTCAATATCGGGGCCGGCAGCAGTTTCCGAAACGTGAGGATTCGGGGGCGGAAAGACGCCTCGGTGGCCTGGGACCCGGGTCCCAAGCCGGTCCGGAACTATATCTACCCCCTGGGCGACACCCCTCTGGGCAAGTGGCAGTACGCCTCCAGTCTGGGGCGGGCTCCCAACGGCGACCTGATCATGAAGCTGGCGGTGGCCAAGGAGCACCTGGTCCCCGGAGCCGTGCAGGTGCTGCTCCGCTCCACCGACAACGCCAGAAGCTGGTCCGAGCCTTGGAAGCTTCCGGAGGCCCTCAAGAGCGGATCCTTCCACACCGGTCCCGACGGCCTGCTGCGGCTGCACTGGGTCCAGAACGAGCCTCCCTTCCGGATTCTCACCGCCGCCTCCAGCGACAACGGCAAGACCTGGGGGGACATCGAGGAGCGGGGCCGCATGAAGTTCGCCAAGGGCCTGGAGGTGGGAAACGCCTACGTGGGAAAGATAGTGGAACTGAAGAACGGGACTCTGCTGCGCTTCGGCTACGCGGTGGGACCCAACGAGAGCGTGCACGGCGCCATCAAGGAGAAAGGCGGGGTTCGTTACTGGGGACCCATCACCGAGGCCGATTTCGGCTTCTCCATCCGCTCGACCGACGGGGGGAAGACCTGGTCGGATCCGGTTGACGTCAACGGCCCCAACCCCAGTCCCCACTACTTCATGGTGGCCAAGGAGACGGGTTCGGAGGTCTCGGCGGCGGAGACCCGCCAGGGACATGTCGTAGCCCTGATTCGGGCCTACACCTCGCCCTGGATGTGGGAGAGCTGGTCCACCGACGGGGGCAAGAGCTGGAGTCCGGCCGCCCGGGGACCCTTCCCCATGTACGCGGCCACCAACTCCATGACCTCCACCGCTTCCGGTTACCTGGTGATCGCCGGGCGCCATCCCGGAGTGGGCCTGCAGGTGAGCCGGGACGACGGCATGACCTGGCGGACGACACGGATCGACACGCCCTTCTACGCCAACGGATTCTCACTGGAGGTGGAGCCCGACGTGGTGCTCTACATCTACGACGGGAAGTATTCGGATCCCCAAGTGCGGGCCCAGCTCATCCGGGTCACTCCGGAGAAGGCCGAGCCGGTTCGAGTCAGCGGGGGATGATGGGGATCCAGCCGCAGCGTCCCTACCACCCCTTCCAGCTCCCGTCCTCGTGGCGGTATTGCCGGAAGGGCAGCGGCTGGTAGTCCATCTTGGCGATGTCCTGCTCCTTGACCTCGACTCCCAGCCCCGGCAGGTCGGTCACGTTGACGTACCCGTCCTTGATCCGCCATTCGTGCTCCACGAAGCGGTCGAACAGATCCCAATAGCCGGTCTCCTGGATCAGGAAGTTGTTCATCACCGAATCGGCGGCCAGGCTGGCGCCGTAGTAGAGCGGCCCGCCTCCGATATGGGGGGCCATCAGCATCTGGTTCTGCTCGGCGGCCTTGGCGATCTCCAGCAGCGAAGTGATCCCGAAAGCGTGCAGCGTGTCCGGCTGCAGCACGGCGCAGGCCCGCTGGTCGATAATGGGTTTGAAGTCGTTCAGGGTAAAGAGCTTCTCTCCGGTGGCAATGGGCACGGGACTGTTCCTGGAGACCGCCAGCAAGGCATCGATGGAGCCCACCTTGACGGGTTCTTCCAGAAAGAGCGGCTTGTAGGGCGCCACCCGGCGGGCGTAGTCGATGCTGAGCTCCGGGGTGGGGCTTCCGTGGGTGTCCAGAAGGATGTCGAAGCCAGGGCCCATGGCGCTGCGCATGGCCTCCACGCAGGCCACGCTGTGGGCCACGGCGGCCTCGTCCATGGGCCAGGTGCGGGTCTCCAGGGGATTTCCCTTGACCCCGGCAAAGCCGGCCTCGGCCACGCTTCTGGCTTTCTCCACGGCCGCCTCGGGGCTGTCGAACAGGGCGCCTCCGGTATAGACCCTGACCTTGTGGCGTTTGCGGCCTCCCAGGATGGTGTGGATGGGCACCCCCCAGGCCTTGCCGGCGATATCGTAGAGCGCGATGTTGATGGCCGCGATGGCCGTGCCGAAGGTGGCTCCGCCCTTCCAGGGAAGCCGGTTCTGGATGTCCTCCGTCAACCGGACCACGCCCAGCGGATCCTGTCCGATCAGCAGCGGCTTCCACTCGTGCAGGGTGGCCTCTACCGAAGGCACCAGCCACTCGCCGCTGCCCTCGCCCCAGCCCACGATTCCGGAATTGGTGGTGATCTTCAGGAAGAGCCAGGGCTTGGCCGTGCTTGAAATGAGTTCTCCGGTGCCGGGATCGCGAATTTCCTGACCGGTCGGGACCGAAAATTTGTAGGTCTGGATCCCGGTAATCTTCATGGCGCCTTTACCTCCTGATTGTGCGTAGCTGCTCTCCGGGGCCACTCCCAGGGCCAGGCCTGCCGACCCGGCCTGGACCATGAAACCGCGGCGAGACACCCGCTGACCCTCGCTTGCCGGCTGCTTCATAGCACACCCTCTCGATTCAACGATGGTATTTGCCTGATGGATCCAGGCTTGGAAGCCGCTTCCCCCTCGTACGGGATTCCGGGGCACCCGTGCTATGGAGTTGACTGGGGGTTGGAATGACTGAGCGACGCCCAAAACTTAGTCCTTTCCGGACCGATTGTAAAGCGTCGGGGTGGGGGTGGGTGCAGTACAATGGTTCCGGAGGTGAGGGGCCGTGGGTCGAAAGGGTGTCATCAGGATGGTCGTGGTTGCGTGTCTGCTGGGCCTGTGCCTGCCGGCCGCGGCTGAAGGCCTCCTCGAGAAAAACCCCGAACTGGGGCGGCAGCTCAGGGAGGGCTTGCAACTTCTCTACCGATACGACCTGGACCAGGCCGAACGAGTCTTCACCCAGATGGTGGAAGACTATCCGGATCGACCCATTGGCTACGCTCACCTGGGGGGAATCTTCTGGTGGAAGGCCCTGTTGGACAAGCGCAACAAGCAGCTTGCCCGTTCTTTCGAGAAGTACACTACTCAAGCCATTGACAAGGGTCAGGCCCTGGTGGAAAAGGATGCCGGGGACTTCTATGCCTGGCTTTACGTGGCGGCCGCTTACGCCAATCGCAGCCGGTTCAAGGTCACCATCACTCGCAGCTACCTGGGCGCCATGCTGGCCGGCTTGAAGGGCAGATCCTACAACGCCAGGGCCGCCGCGCTGCGGCCGGACCACGTCGACTGCCTGATGGGCATTGGCGGTTTCAACTACTTCAGCGGCGCCCTGCCGGCCGTCATCAAGCCCTTTGCCTTTCTGATCGGCGCCCGCGGCGATCGGGAGTTGGGGCTCAGTCAGTTGGAGACGGTCGCCCAAAAGGGAGAATACGGCCAGACGGCTGCCAAGCTCATCCTCTTGGGGGTGTACTACAACGAACGCCGCTACGACGACTACAGCGACCTCCTGTTCCGCATGATCGAGCAGTTCCCCCCCAACCCCGTCTTCTACATGTGGTTGAGCAATGCCTTCGTCCAACGGAAGCGAGTCGACGAGGGGGTCCACGTGTTCAACCGGTGGATCGAAGAGGCCGGTCGGGACGGCGCCCCCAGGCGTCCGCTGGAGTTCCTGGAGAAAGAGAAGGACAAGCTGGAGTCTCGCAAGGGTGGGCCGTAGATCAGGCGCGCACTCAAAGAAGGAACGACATGCCGACGGACGATCCTCTGAGTGGCCGGATACGTCGGATCCTGTCAGAGCGGGGGAGTGTCTCCGAGCGGAAGATGTTCGGCGGCGTCTGCTTCACCATCAACGGAAACATGTGCGTCGGAACGTGGAAGGGATCGCTCATGGTGCGGCTTGACAGGAAGAACCACCATGAGACGCTTGCGGAACCGCACACCAAGCCGGCCGACATGAATGGTCGGGTCATGAAGGGATGGGCGCTGGTGGAGCCGGCGGGCATCGAATCCGAGAATGATCTAACCGGCTGGCTGGACAGAGCCGCCAGCTTTGCCGAATCCCTCCCGCCCAAGTGAAAGCGAGTGGCTCCTGGTGTGCTCACTATTCACTTGTCGCCTGGCTGCGCCGACGCCACATACGACTGGGCGGCTGATACAGGGTGAAACCGGGTGTTGCAGCAATAAAGGGGGGTGGGGTGGTGATGGACGAGCGCCGTCTCCAACCTGGATGCCGAGAACAAGCGTCTCCTCCGGAAGGCGATGGCCCACGCCATCGCTGGCCGTACCTCCCTGGTCATCGCGCACCGGCTGTCCACCATCCGCAGCGCCGACCGCATCATTGTCCTGGAGAAGGGGCGCACAGTGGAGGGCGGCCCCCATGACTCCCTGCTCGCCGCCGGGGGTGTTTACGCGGACCTGGTCGCCTTCCAACAGCGGGCCGTTCCCTTGTGACCAAGAGCGACCGAACCGTGACCACGCTGCGGGCCCGGAACCGAAGAAGGCGAGCCTGCAGCCGACCGATCAAGCAAGCACGTAGGAGTGAGGTGTTATGAAGTACGGAATCCTGGGCTTGGTTCTGCTGCTGGCGGGGTGCACCACGGCAACCGAGACCTCGCAGCCGGGGAGCATCCAGACTCCTGCCGCCGCGTCGGTGTCCCCCACCGTCTCGCTGACGGACAGTACCGGGGAGCTCATGACCTTTAGGACGCGGCCTGTCCGCGTGGCGTGTCTCACGGAGATTTGCCCGGACATCATGGCCGAGCTGGGACTGGAGCCCGTGGCGGTCAATGACCCGCTCTCCTCGGACCCACGGTTCTTCGGCATCAGGGCGGACGGGTTCCGAGTGATCGGCGGGTCGTTCTTCGAGCCCGGCCTGGAGGACATTGCTGCCGCCGAGCCGGACCTCGTGATCGGGCTGGGGGGCGTGCATAACGGCCTGCGGGATGCGCTACGCCCCATTGCTCCGCTATACATTGTGAACCCCCTGACCTATGAGGACTCCATCCACTACCTGAGAGAGGTCGGGGCGGCGATGGGACGCTCGGCGGAGGCTGAGGAGGGGGCGCAACGGTTCCTGAGCAAGCTGGAAGATTACAGGGCGCGCTCGCCAAAGGACCGCACCGCCTTGGTGATGTATGGTTCCGATGTCAATTTCGGTATCAACACCGAGAGCTCATTGACCGGCGGGCTCCTGGCGGAAGTGACCGGCTACCCTTGGCCGAACCCGTCCCTGGAACAGGGCGGGCACTCGTCGGGCGGCATGCAGTTCTCGCTGGAGGGGGTCCTCAGTGTTGACCCTGACGTAATCTTCGTCCAGACTATCGCTTTCCCCGGGTTCCAGCCACCGCCTCTGGCGGAACAGCTCGCCGCGAACCCTCTATGGAGCGAGCTTCGAGCGGTTCAGAACGGTGAGGTCCACGAGGTCAGCTTCGGTCTCTGGAGCACCGGGCGTGGGACCCGGTCCCTGGGGCTGGTGCTGGATGAGGCGATGCCCTTGCTCTACCCAAACGTGTTCGGCAACTAGGGCACCATGTCCAGGAGCAGCCAAGCAGCGAAAGCCAGGCCCGTGAGCACGCGGTGGGAGCTCATCAAGCTTCTTCTGATTGCCACGGGCCTGCTCCTGTGCATCGTCGTGGCGGCCTCGCTCTCCCTTGCCAACGGCATACCCAAGCTCTCGATGGCGGAAGCATGGGGCATCCTCTGGGGAGAGGAGGCGGAGCGCCTGGCACAACTGTCCGTCCGCGAGTTGCGCGCTCCCAGGGTGGCGCTCGGCATCCTTGGCGGTGCGGCGCTGGGCTTGGCGGGGGCGATGATGCAGGACGGCCTGAGAAATCCGCTGGCGGGCCCGGAGCTGCTGGGCGTGGCCTCGGGGGCCTCCCTTGCCGTGGCGGTCGTCACACTCTTCCAGGTCCCGCTGCTCCTGGTGTTCCATCCCTGGGTGGCGCTCGCGGGCGGCCTGCTCGCGGGGGCCGTGGTGATCATCGCGGCGAAGGGAGCACGGAACACTCTGCAGATCGTGCTCATCGGCGTCGCGGTGGCGGCCTTCATCAACGCGTGCATCATCGCCCTCATCAGCCTGGCGGGGACCAGCGGGTCGACCCTCGTCCTGTTCTACTTCCTGCTGGGCAGTCTAGCGAACAGAACGTGGGAGCATGTCTGGATCGTCGCGCCCTGGGTGGCGATCTGCCTCCCTCTGGGCCTGCTGCTGGCGCGACCGCTGAACACGCTCCGTCTAGGCGACCATGCAGCACAGTCGTTGGGGATGAGCGTCGGGCGCATTCGGACGCTGGTACTCCTGCTCGGCGCCGGGCTTGTAGCCGCGGTGGTGGCTGTCGCCGGCCCTATCGGGTGGATCGGACTCCTTGCCCCGCATCTAACCCGTCGAGCCCTACGCAGCGAGGACCCGCGCAAGGTGCTTGCCTTCTCCGCGCTAATGGGCACTGCGCTCCTCACCATGGCGGATGTTGGAGCCAAGCTCGCCATCGCCCCCGCGGAGACGCCCGTGGGGCTATGGACGGTGGTGCTGGGCGGGCCGGTCCTGCTTCTGCTGCTCAGGGACAGGATTCTTAGAAGTGACCATCGAGACTGACGGGAGGGCGGGCGTAACGGACGGGCGCGCTTGGGGGGCCAGGCGATTCTCCGTGCTGCTGGCCGGGGGGCTGGCGCTCATCGGCGTGCTGTTCGTCGTGCATCTGTGCACGGGCACGGTGCGCCTGGGACCGGACGAGGTGCTGGCGTCGCTCCTGGGACGGCAGGCCGAGGACCTGCATCGGACCGTGGTCTGGGACCTGCGACTTCCCAGGTCGCTCATCGCCATCGTCGCCGGAGCGCTGCTGGGGACGGCTGGGGCGGTTCTCCAGGTCGTCATGCGGAACAACCTGGCGGAGCCGGGCATCACCGGCGTAACGGCGGGGGGAATCCTCGTCGCCGTTCTGTGGACCGTGGGTATCGGAGGGCTTCCGCACCCCGGGCGTTTCATGCCCCTCGTCGCGTTGCTTGGGTGCCTGGGCGCGGGCGCGTTGGTCTTCGCCCTGAGCTGGCGCGGCGGAGTCCATCCGCTGCGGTTGGTGCTCAGCGGGGTGTTGGTCAGCGCCATCTTTTCGTCCGTGACCGCGTTCATCATGCTGCGGGCCCAGGCCGGCATGGGAGGCATCCTCCCCTGGATCATCGGATCGTTGAATGGCCGCATCTGGGTCCACTGGGACCAGCTGTGGCCGTGGGCGGTGGCGGCGCTGCCGTTGGTGCTGCTGGCCGCCCGGCCTCTGAACGTTCTCCAGCTCGGGGACATCGTGGCCGCCGCCAGGGGGATGCGGGTCAACGTTGCGCGCGCGGCGCTCTTCTGCCTCGCCGCCCTGCTCACCGCGGCGGCGGTCTCGGTGGTGGGAGCTGTCGCGTTCCTCGGCCTCGTGGCCCCGCATATCGCGCGCTGGCTGACCGAGGAGGATGCCCGCCGCCTGCTGCCGGTGGCCGCTGTGGCTGGTGCGGCGCTGCTCATCGGAGCGGACATCATTTCCCAGGGTATCACCATACGCCCACCCTTCCCGGCGCCGACTCACCGGCCGGGGCTGCCTGTGGGAGCGGTCATGGCGTTCATCGGGGCGCCGTTCTTTCTCTATATCCTTCGCCGGGGGGCGGCGCGATGATGCGAGACACGGTCGTATTGGACGCCAAGGCCATCTCCGTGCGTCTGGGCAAGAGCCGGGTGCTGAACGAGGTGACGCTCTCCATTCTACGGGGGACCGTGACTGCCATCATCGGCCCCAACGGTTCCGGGAAGTCCACCCTGCTTCGCACGCTGGCCCGCCTCCTACGCCCCGAGACGGGCTCGGTGCTGCTGGATGGAGTAGCCATCGCCAAGATGTCACCCGGCCATGTGGCACGGCAGATCGCAACGCTGCCGCAGTCGCCGGGCGCCGTTCCGGGGATGACTGTGCAGGAGCTGGTCGAACAGGGCCGCTATCCCCACACGGGCCCGCTCCGGATGCGTTCGGACAGGGACCGCGCGGCGGTTGAGCGGGCGCTGGAGCTCACCTCCTCCAGCCGTTTCCGTCACCGCCTCCTGGACAGCCTCTCCGGGGGTGAGCGCCAGCGGGCCTGGATAGCGCTTGCCCTGGCGCAGGAGCCGCGCATCCTCCTCTTGGACGAGCCCACCACCTTCCTGGACGTCAATCATCAGATCCAGGCGCTCAACCTCATCCAGGCGTTGAATCGTGAGCATGGCCTTACCGTGGTCATGGCGCTCCATGACCTGAACCAGGCGTCCCAGTACGCGGAGCGCCTGGTGGTTCTGGACGGTGGCCGCATTGTTGAGGAAGGCCTGCCCGCGGAGGTCATTCGGGAGGACGTGCTCGCTTCGGTCTTCAACGTCCAGGCGCACATCAGCGTCTCTCCTATCGACGGCGCCCTTCTCTGCCATCCCTACGCGGCCCTCCCAGGAGAGGGTGACGGCGCGGACGCGGGGATCAAGGGTCCCGTGTCCTAAGCATCCCGCTCCTCACCTTCCACCGTTCCAAGCCCTCCCGTAGGCTCCAGCGCCTCCGTTGCACGCGCCGCGCCTGCGCGTCTGGGACATGACTCGCAAGTAGAGTTCCTGCTCGACGGCTGGCACCGACCCGAACGCACCGGACAAGGACGACTGGCCCCCCTGCATTGGGCGGCTCAACACACCAAGAGCCCCGCCGACCTTGGTAAGCTTTTGGATTTGGGCGCCGACCCCAAAGCCCGGGACAAGAACGGGAAGACTCCCTGGGACTCTGCGTAAAAACATGGCGCTCAAGGGCACCGACGCCCTTCGGCGGCTGAAGGAGGCGCGGGATTGATGGAAAGGCGCTCACGAAGCGCCGCCGCACCACAGCTTAGCGGCCGGTCTCCCCCACCGCATCAGTGATCGCCCGTGAACTTGGCGTGTCGATCAAATAATTATTCACTGACCACTGCCCACTATTCACTGGTCGCGTGGCTGCGCCGACGCTTCATACGACTGGGCGGCTGATACAGGGTGAAACCGGGTGTTGCAGCAAGAAAAGGGGGGTGGGGTGAGTGATGGGGATCGAACCCACGACCTCTGGAGCCACAATCCAGTGCTCTACCGACTGAGCTACACTCACCGTCGAAGGAAGCGGCCGACACATCCTTGACCGGCCGGCCACCCAGTCTAGTACAAGCCTGCGGGTCCTGCAAGAGCCAGGAGGTCCAAGCGGATTCTCCGGCCCAACCCGGACGGTTCTTCTGCCGCTTGGTCTGGTCGGACAGCGCATGGCATAAAGATCCGGTTGCAGGATTGAATCAGGACCCGGGCCAGCAGGGAAGGAGGTCTCCCGGTTCCGGCGTGGCATGGCGAATCCCCCGGGCGACCGCCCTGGCAAGGCACAGCGAGGCGGCATGGCAAATGGCAGCCATGTCAGTGTCCTCTATGGCAGGCTCTGCGGTTCCGCTGGCAGCGGTGAATACCAGGTCGCCGTCGAAGGGGGTGTGCGACGGAACGATGGCCCTGGCCAACCCGTCGTGGGCCGCGATGGCCACGCGCTGAGCCTGGCTCCGGGTGAGGGCTGCGTCGGTTGCCACTATAGCGATGGTGGTGTTTGCGCCCGGGGCCAGGGGCGTGTGTTTTCCGAGGAAGGTTGACTTGAGATCGGGCGCCTTCTCGATGAGGCCCGCCTGCCCGAACTCATCGCCGATCTCAAAGGGTGCTGCCCAGAACTTGCAGCTTTCCGGAATCGTGACCGAGCCGATCGGGTTTGCCGCGACCAGCGCTCCGACCGTGATTCCGTTCCCGAGCACCAGGGAAGCCGAACCCAGGCCTCCCTTGAGATTGGCGGTGGTTGCCCCGGCCCCCGCCCCGGCTGTCCCGAGTTCGAATTCCGTCCCGGCGTTTTTAAGCGCCCGCCGTCCGAGGGCTCGGTAGGGGTTTCCCTTCCAGCTCTTGTCCCCGCCGTTGAGCAGGTCGAACAGGATGGCGGCCGGGACAATCGGAACCCGGACGGCGCCCACGGGGAATCCACGTCCGGATTCCGCCATGGCGTCCGCCACGCCGGATGCCGCATCCAGCCCGAAAGCCGACCCCCCGGATAGAACCAGGGCATCCACTTTCTGCACCAGGCGGTCCGGAGCCAGCAGATCGGTCTCCCTGGTTCCCGGAGCTCCGCCCATGACGTGCACGGCCGCCATGAAGGGTTGCTCCGCCGTCAGTACGGTCGTCCCCGACTTGAGGGTGGCGTCGGAGGCGTTACCGACCTGAAACCCTTCGACGTCGGTCACCAGGTTGCGCGGGCCGGGTTGCAGGCGGTTGGAATTAGGATGTGGCGGATTCATACGTCGGGGCCTCCAAGACGTTCGGCTGGCGGCGATTGCGATCGTCGGTCCTGTCGAGTAACAGATGTTTCAGGAAAGCGGCGCCCCTGTTCTGCCGGGCAGATCATTGGAGGAAGAAACTGTCGATTTTTTTTGAAGACGAACCACGAACAAACACAAAGACCGATGGACATTCTTTCCTACGACGACGTCAGGGGATGAAGCCACCCGGGAGCGCGGGCGTCCCGCCCGCACACGTCCTGGCACAGCCTCGGCCAACTTCTCCACCCGGGTCGACCGGCAACGGCGCCAGGACTCTGCTTCGGCTGAGCAGATGATGTTCCCGCCGGCAGGGCGGCCGGGTGCCGCATCGCAGGGAAACTAAGCGGAACGCAACGGGGTAGCATGCGGGCGGGACGCCCGCGCTCCCGGGGCCTCCTCCCATTACTCTTGCTCCTCGAGGGGGGCGCGCGCCGGCTTGTCGGGACGCAACCCTGCCGATGCGGCAGAGCCGTCAGGCTTGGTGGTCCTTCGTGGTCCTCCGTGTCACTTCGTGGATCACTCTTTTTCATTGGTTGTAAACAAGGCCGATTATACATCCATTAGGTAGTCGCGCTTTGCGTCCTGCATGGCGTCGCCACAACACGGTAGGCATACGATATTGTCGTACACCCCCACTATCTCCATTTGTAGCTATAGAGCGATCAAATGCGATAGGGTTTAGCTACTTCTATGGAGAAGCCATGCAGGTGTCGGTTCGAGAACTCAAGAACAACCTTTCCAAGTACCTGAAGTTGGTGCGTCAAGGCGAACCTGTCGTGGTGACTTCTCACAAGAAGCCATTTGCGAGGCTGCTACCCATCCCTGACACTGAGAATGCGGGCCTTGGACGCCTGGCGCAGATTGACAGGATCCACTGGAACGGCAAGAAGCCTCGGGGCGGCACCGTGTGCCCGGAAATCCGCGGGAAGACCCTGGCGGAGAGTGTGCTGGAAGAGCGGGGATGATCCTCTCCCTCTCCCTGTTTTGACCGCAAGCTCAACCGTGCCGCGGCTGTGCTCGGGTTGTCCTCATTGAAGCTTGGATAGGGAACGGATGCGGGCGGGACGCCCGCGCTCCCGGGTGGGTCCGGATCCCTCTCAAGCTTTCTCCAACCCCTTGGTGGCCCTTCGTCGTCCTTCGTGTCCCTTCGTGGTTATCTTCTTTCCTTTGTACTCTTCGTAGGAAGCTCTTCCAATGGCTTCAGCTCCACTGCGGATGCAGGTGGGCGCGGAGGGCCTCCATGTCGAAATCCACGCCCAGGCCGGGTTTCCCGCTCAGGCTGAACTCACCTCCGTGGAAGTTCATGGGCTCGGTGGTCAGCCGGTTGTAGGCTTCGATGAAGGAGGTGCTATGCTCCAGCCGGTAGAAGTTGGGCGTGTTCATCATCACGTGGGAGCCGGCCACGATCTGCAGGGGCCCCATGGCGTTGTGGGGGCTCATGGGGACGTAATAGGCCTCGGCCATGCTGGCGATCTTGCGCAGCTCGGTGATGCCCCCCGTCCAGAGCACGTCCGGCATCAGGTAGTCGGCCAGGCCCTGCTGCAGGATGGGCAGGACATCGAAGCGGGTGAAGAGTCGTTCCCCCACGCAGATGGATGGCGTCACGTGCTCCCGGACCTGCCGCAGGGCGTCGATGCTCTCGGGGGGCACGGGCTCCTCGAACCAGGCGATCTGCGACTCCTCGTAGAGGCGGTTGGCCAGTCGGATGGCCGTGGGCACGTTGTAGTGGCCGTGAGCGTCAATCAGTATTTCCACCTTCTCTCCCACGGCTTCCCGAACCGCCTGCACGATGGCGCAGCCCAGTTCCTCTCCCTCGGCTGAGATCTGGCCGGAGAGATAGCCGGTGTGGAAGGGCTGCATCTCCAGGAAGGGATCCAGCTTGAGGGCTTCGTGGCCGGCCTCCACCGTGGCCTTGGCGGCCGCACCGTATTGGTCGGGGGTGTTGCAGCCGAAGAACCAGCCGTTGGCGTAGAGCCGGATGCTGTCCCGCAGCTTGCCGCCCAGCAGGTCGTAGACCGGGAGACCCAGGGCCTTCCCCTTGATATCCCACAGGGCCATGTCCACGCCGCTCAGGGCCACCGTCGGCAGGCCCCGCGCCCCCAGGTAGGTGAAGCGCCGGTAGTTCTGCTGCCACAACTTCTCGCTCTGAAAAGGGTCCTGGCCCACCAGGCCCTGGCGCAGCAGCTCGATGGTCCGGGCGCTCAGGAAGCAGCCGCCCCCGGGAGAGTTGCTGGCTTCGCCCCAACCGTGGATGCCTTCATCGGTGTCGATGCGCACGAAGGTCCAGTCCCCCTCGAAGGCGCCGGCGTTGTCCGGATAGCGGGGCTTGATCACGTAAGCCTTGACGTCGGTGATTTTCATGGTCTCTGTCCTCCTGAATGGGTAACCAAGCGCGGCTGCGGGTTGAGGGCGGGCCGCGCCTCAGGACTTGGAAGGCCCGGGCAGTTCTCCCGACACCCGGCGCAGGTGGTCCATGCGCTTGCCCCTGGCCTTCTGCAGGGCTCGGTCCGGAACCGGAAGCTGGTCGAACAGGTCGGGATAGCTGCGGACAAATCCCTCGGCAAACTGGGTCCCACAGTTCCAACCGGCCCGGCCTGCACTGATCTCGATGCGCTTGCGGGCAAAGGCCTCGGTGTGGCCCTGTGTGGCGAACAGGACTTCGGCCTCGACCCGCTTTTCGGCCCAGTCGCTGATATCCACGTAGAAGTCGATCTCGTCGTTTTCGAAGAAGACCCCCAGGTAGTAGGTCAGGGCCACCGTGTGGGGAGGGACCGGGTTGGAGGGGTCGGGCAGGGAGGCCAGGTGCATGGCTTCGTGGGTGGCGAAGCCGGCTTCGTCGTGCTCGTTGCGCGAGGCCGACACCATGCCGCTGCGCCCCCGCAGGTAGCGCCGGTGGGAAATCATGATGTCGGGCCGCACCTCCAGGATGATCTGCTTTAGGGCCTCCACCGATTCGAGTGTCCGCTCCATGCGATAGGGTTCCGGAAACCCGTGCACCCGCACGTCGCTGACGCCGAAAAGAGCGCAGACGGCGCGGAACTCCCGCAGTTTCTCCCCGGCGTATTCATCCCGGGTCTGGTTGACGATCCGCGGATCGCGCTCGGCGGCGGGTTTGATCAGTTCGTCGTAGAGGCGCTCGTTGTGCTTGGTGGCTCCGTTGGTGAGGGTCACCACGGTCACGGCATCGCCCTGGGAGCGGTGAATGCCGCAGGTGCCGGCGCAGTGGGTGAAATCGTGGGGATGGGCCACCACTACCATCAGGCGCAAGGGTTCCCGGGCAGGGGTGGCTGCCTGCGGTTGTGGCGTCATGGCTGCTCCCTGGGCAGGTAGCGCAGAGGAGGTCGTCGGCTGAAATGGTCCCGCGAGATGGGAATCCGCAATCTCATCAGGGCCCCCAACGGCTCGGGTCGGGGGGAGTGCCGAACCTCATGTAGCGCATCCCCTCCTTGGCGGACAGCATTTGGAAGTCCCCGCTGACAGCATAGAGCCGCCCGCCGTTGAGTTCCAGTTCCAACTGTACGGCCCGGCCCTTAAGACTACCGAAGCGGGCGTCGTCTTTCCATCGGGGAACCCAGCCAGTGCTGTCGGCGCTGCAGGGGCTGCAATCCTCCAGGCCGTAGCCCGGGATGGGATTGCCGTCGGCGTCGGTGATTCCCACCAGGAACTGACCGTCGGGCGCCTGCACGTTGAAGCTCAGTCGTTCCCCCTGAACCAGCAGGGCTCGTGTCTTCAGCCGGCCCTGCCCTGAAGCGGCTTCCAGAAAGATGAATCCATCCAACCTCAGCCGGTGCATCAGGATGGCCGACCGTTGGGGGGAGTGTTTGTCAAAGACGGCATGCTCGTGGGCGCTGGCGCAGGAATAGAGGCGGATCTCGCTCTCGGTCGCAATCAGGCTGCAGGGCAGGATGCAGCCCGCCCCGATCCAGCCCGGGTCGGCATTGGCCACCAGGGGATCCCTCGGCCCCCGCTGGAAGTGCCAGCCGTCGTAGCTGTAGGCCAACTGGCAATCGATCCGACCCCCCTGGAACTTGCCGTGCTGGGCGGTCCTCATCTGGGTCCGGTAGATCCAGAGCAACCCGATGAACAGGTTGGCGTAGGGGAAGGTGGGCATGCCGTAGAGCTCGGCCAGGTCGGGGTCCAGTCCGTCGGGGGAGAGGGCCAGCTCGACCCGGGAGAACTCCTTCCAGTCCGGGGTTTCCATGAGGGCGATGCGCCGGTCGCCGTTCTTGGGACGGATGGCCAGCACGTAGCTGTCGCGGTAGCGGTTCCAGAAGGCGCAGACGGCGGGGTCGCTGCCGTAGGGATGCCAGAGGGGCCCCTTCGGATCGTTCCAGGTCAACCCGTCGGGGGAGGTCACGATCCAGGAGTCCTTCTTGCCGGTGCCGGGTCCGTGGCCCTTGCAGACGAACCCCTTGATCCGCTGCCGGGGATCCTGGGCCCGTTCGTCGTAATAACAGGGGCCCCACTCTCCGAAGCGGTTCAGAGGCGCCGCTCCCACCTGGTTGGGCAGCAACCGGTCCGGAAGCGGCACCGAGGCTGCCAAGTCGGGGACCCTCCAGTGGACGCCGTCACTCGAATCCGCCGCCGAAGGCACGAAGTGGGCCGGATCCTTGTTGCTCTGCAGACCGCTCAGGGACTGATAGAGCATGCGCCATCCCCCGGCTTCGCGGCAGGGAAAGACGGTGGGATAGGCAAACCCGAGGTCGATCCCCGGAACCTGGAAGGTGGCTTCGGGAACCGGGTCGGGCCGGCCCATGCGGCGCTCCAGGCCCTGCTTCTCCAGAAGCTGGGTGTCGTCGAAGAAGAGAAGCCGTGTCATGGCACCTTGGCACCTCGACTCAAGTGGCGCGCGAACCAGCCGCCGATCTCCTCCAGGGTGGCCGGGTCCCGCAGGTAGGCTCCATGGCCCCCAGAGTACCACACGCAGCGGAAGCGATCGCCGGCGTCCAGCAGCGCGTACTTTTCCCTGGCCTCATCCAGCATGGGCTGGACGCCTTCCCGCGGAAAGTCGCTGTCCCCTTCAAAGGCCAGCAGGGGTCGGGGAGCCATCAGGCTGAACAACTCCTGCCGCGACGTCCAGCGGCGAACGCCCGGGATCCAGGCATACCAGCCCGCGTCCCGCTCATGCTCCAGGGCCGCCTCGAAGGTGATCAGGCAGCTGCCGGTACAGACGGCCTTGATCCGGGGTTCCGCGATGGCGGTCTGCCAGGCCAGGTTGCCGCCCATCGACCAGCCCATGACACCCAGCCGCCGGGGGTCGATGTCATCGCGGGTCTCCAGGTAGTCCAGGGTTCGGATCGCGTCCCACACCTCCATGGCGGCTACGCTGCGGCCGTCGATGAGGGCCCTGCGCATCAGCCAGTGGTACTGGGCGTGGGAAGCCGCGGTGAAGGCGGCCCGGTCGGCGGCGCTGTCCGGGCGCGGACCGGCCCTGGCCCCAAACACGCGGCAGTCGATGCTCATGAGGGCGAACCCGTGAGCCAGGAGCCTTGTGAGGGGCAGGGGCTCGTGGTTCCCCAGATTCTCGACCGGAAACCGATGGTGGGGAGACTCGACGGCAAAGGGCAGAGGCCACTGCTCGTGGCCGAAGATCGCCAGGTCCTTGGTCCGATGTCCCCCCGGAAGCACCAGGATCAACGGCAGGGGCTTGCGGGCGCCCGCCGGCCGGACCAGCAGTCCGGGAACCCGCTCGCCGGGCTCGCTGGTGAACCGAATCCATTGGGCCACCCAATCCTCCCCGGCCTCCTCGCGGACGATCTCGGCTTGCAGCTCGCACCGCTCCGGGCCGATGCCCAGGCACCGGCGGTAGCGGCGGGTCAACTGACGGCGGCGCCTCAACCAGCGGTTCTTGTCCTGTCGGCTGTCTGGCATGGTCTCCCGGAGGGAATTGCGGTCAGCCCTTCACGGCGCCCAGGCGGATGCCCTCCACAAAGTAGCGCTGGCCCACGATGAAGACCAGGATCATGGGGAGGGTCATGACCATGGACCCGGCCATCAGCAGGGGCCAGTCGGGATCGGTGTACATCCCCCGGAACAGGGTCAGTCCCAGCGGCAGATTGAAGAGATCCTCGGTGCTGCTGACGATCAGCGGCCACATGAAGGTTCTCCAGGAGCCCACGAAAGCCACGATGGACAGGGCGGCCAGGGCTGGGGTGGAGAGCGGCAGGACGATACGCCAGTAGAGGCCCAGCGGGCTGCAACCGTCGATGCGGGCGGCATCCTCGATCTCCCTGGGAATGGTCAGGAAGAACTGCCTCAGCATGAAGGTGCCGTAGGCGGTGAAGACCGAGGGCAGGATGACCGCCTGGTAGGTATTCACCCATCCCAGCTCCCGCAGCAGGATGTAGGACGGAATCATGGTGACCGTGGCGGGAATCATCAGGGTGGCCAGATAGGCGAAGAAGACCTGTTTGCGGCCGGGGAAACGGAGCCGGGCGAAGGCGAAGGCGGCCAGGCTGCTGGTGATCACCTGTCCCAGGGTGATGGCCAGGGCGAAGAAGACCGTGTTGAGGACGAAGCGGCTGAAGCCCCGCGGACCGCTCCCGGATTCCACCAGGCGCTGCCAGGCCAGCAACTGGCTGTAGTTGTCGGTTCCGGAATGGAAGAACCAGCGGCGATTGTCCACCACCCGTTCGGCCAGTTGCCTTCCGGGAAGCAGCTTGGGCTCGGTGGAGAAAACGTCGGCCTTCCCCTTGAGCGAGGTGATCGCCATCCAGTAGAAGGGAAACAGCATGGAGGCGGCCAGCAGCACAAGCAGGCCGTAGACCACCAGGGGGCCACTTCTAGTCCGGCTAAGCATCAGTATTGCACCCGTTTCTCGGCCAGGCGCCAGTTGATCATGGTCAACAGGAAGACGATCAGAAAGAGGACCCAGGCCACCGCCGAAGCGTAGCCCATGCGGAAGAACTCGAACCCCTGCCGATAGAGGTAGAGGCTGACGGTGGTGGTCCCGAAGCTGCCGCCGGTCATGACGTAAGGGGCGTCGAACCCCCCTTCCAGGCCGGAGATGATGGAGATGATGAAGATGAAGAAGGTCACCGGCAGGAGCATGGGCACGGTCACGTGGCGCAGCTGCTGCCAGCGGCCAGCCCCGTCCAGGGCCGCCGCCTCGTGCAGTTCCCGGGGGATCTGCTGCAGCCCGGCCAGGTAGAGGATCATGTTGACGCCGCCGATGCTGGCCCAGCTTGCCATCAGCATCAGGGCCGGCTTGGCCCAGAAGTAGCTCTGCAGCCAGTCGGGCCCCTGGATGCCCACCCAGGCCAGCACCTGGTTGATGCTGCCCATGTCCTTGTTGAACATCCACATCCAGAGGAGCATGGTGCCCACTCCGGCGGTGATGGAGGGCAGGAAGAAGGCGCTGCGAAAGATCGCCATGCCCCGCATCTTGCGGTTCAGCAGGACCGCCAGCAGCAGGGAGGCCGCCATGTTGAAGGGGATGGCCAGCATCATGAAGACGGTGTTGTAGAGCGATGCCCAGAAGCGGGGGGTGTTGGCGACCCAGGAGGTCTGCCCTTCGGAGTCGGTCTGGCTGTGGAAGCCGACCAAATCGACATAGTTGCGGAGTCCGACCGGTTCTATGGCGCTGACCGGCTCGGCCACCGGGTCCCAGCGGCAGAAGCTCAAGGCGAAGGAAGCCACCACCGGAAAGAGGGTGAAGGCCAGAAATCCCAGCAGGTTGGGCATCAGGAAGAGGGCGGCGATGCCGAGGGCCCGCGATCTCATGGATGGGTCCTCCCCAGGATCTCCCGGAACTGGCGGGCGCACTCCCGCAGCCCGGCCTCGGGGCTCTGCTGACGGGTCAGGACCAGCCGCGTGGTTTCTGCCAGAGCCTGCTGCAGCTCGTTGATCTTGGGATGTCGGGGAAAAGGGTTGAGCGTCTCCATGCTGTCCAGGATGACCTGTCGGTTGTGGGGAGGGGCGGGCATGTCTTCGATCGCCCGGCGGGCGCTTTCCCGATGGGAGGGAACCAGAACGCCCCCCATGCGCCGCTGGCTCTCGGGAGCCACCAGGTACTTGAGCAGGCGCACCGCCTCGGCCGGGTGGGGGGTGTGGCGGGAGACGGCAAAGCCCTGGGTGCTGGAAGCGCAGGCCCGCCGGGCCCCCAACGGCACCGGCGCGATATCCCAGCGGAAGTCCGAGATCTCTTCCCGCATGGTCTGGAAGTGGAATCCGTCTGAGATCATGGCCGCCTGCCCCCGGTAGAAGGCCTGGCGCCGGGTCAGGATTCCGGCTCCCGGGATCTCCAGTCGGGAGGGCATGGAACCGTCCTCGAAGATCAGCTTCAGGTGAAAGTCCAGGTAGCTTCTCCACTCCGGCCGGTCGATGCGTTCCTCCGACATGTCGGGACTGAGGACCTCGGCCCCGAAGACCCCCGGATCGATCTCACCGTAAAAGCCCCACTGGCGGACCTGGCCTCCCTCGCGAACCGTCAGCCGTTTGGCCGCCTGCCGGAAATCCTCCAGGGTCCAATCCGGAGCGGGAGGCGGCAGGCCGGCCTGCTCGAACAGGTCCAGGTTGTAGACAATGACGGCAAAATCGGCCCCCAGGGGAAACCCCATCAGGCGCCCGTTGAAACGGTAACAGTCCAGCACGGATTCGTAGTAGTCGCCCGGGGGGATCCGGAACTCGTCCTCCACGTCCAGAAAGGCGTCCCGGGAGGCGAACTGGGCCATTCCTTTGCCCATCCACATCACGTCGGGTGCGGTGCGCCCTGCAAACATCACCAGCAACTTGTCGTAGTAGCTTCCGGGAATGCCCTGCAACTCCACCAGCACGTCGGGATTCCGCCGGTTGAAGTCGTCAACCAGGTCCTGGTAGTTCTCCATCGCCTGATTGGTGTAGAGCGCAGCCAAGCGCAAGTGGACCCGGTGGTCCGCGGGAGCCTGCAGGGTTCGGGTGGAGTGCAGCCACGCCCCCAACAGCAGGGTTGCAGCCAGGACCCCGGCAGTGAAGAAGAAGCTCTTTCCTCGCAAGGGCACCCCATCGGCGAAGAGGTCAGGTGGATGTCAGTGGCCTGTCACTCTAACCCAGGCGAGGGGGCCTGTCCAGAAGGCGGGCAAGTCGTTTACAATCGCTTGCCGTCGTGCTAATTTGAGCAGCGGTAGACACGGCATTCTGAAGCATCGGTCAGTCTGGGGTACTGGCTGGGCTGCTACGAATGAGGCTGCCCTGTCAGAAGTTGATCGGGTGGAAGGATTCGAAATTGGTCCGGGATGACGCTCTTGGCTACCGGGAACAACCACTCGAAGCTGTAACGCGAACCGAAACGCATGACACGCCCCTCAGATCGCCCTCCATGCCCGATCCCTCCCGGGTAACTCGTGGGCCGCTAGCTCAATTGGCAGAGCAACTGACTCTTAATCAGTAGGTTCGGGGTTCGATTCCCTGGCGGCTCACCATAATTATCAATAGTTTGAATAAGATTCTTTCTGCTGCGATCCAATCTTTTTGCAAAAAAGGTTCCTTATAGGTTCCAGAACTTACAATAGGTAGGGGTCGTGACAGCTCCCAGTGGGTTTTCGCCGGCGCCGCCTTGATGGACGACTGGGTGGCCTATCTGGCCCAAGGGGCATCGTTGGATGGGGAAAGCTCCCGGAGAAGCTAGCGGCCGAGGTCGAAGCCCCGACCTCGCTCCCTTCCCCGCTCCGCCCCCGCCCGGCGCATCACCTCCAGTGAGTGCGCAAGGTCACGGCGAGCTGCTTGTAGTCCCGGGCCAACAGCCGCACCTGCCTCGCGAGCTGCTCGACCTGCAGCCGCAAGTCCTCGACCCGCTCGGCCTGCTGCTTCTGTTCCCGCTCGTACTGCCCCGACAACTCTCGCAAGGCCTTCGTCAACTGCCGTTCCAACTCGGTCATAGAGCTCCCTCACTTTTTCGAGAGCCTCACGGCAGGCCTCCCGCCCACTCTCCAGGGCGGACGGTCCAGCGTCCCCGGCGGCAGCACCACGAACCGCCCCTTGGGAGTCTCCTGCAGCCGGATTCCCCACGTGCTCTGCTGCAACCGCTCCACGGTCTCCCGCTGCCGCTCGATCTCCAGCTCCAGGGAGGCCCTGGTCTCGATCCGGCTCCGGATCTGCCACCCCAACCACTTCATCGCTCCCCAACTCCCCACGCAGATGCCGATCGAGAGCACTACCCCGATCGCCAGCGGCCTCAGCCAACCCCACAGCAGCATCCCGCGCAGCCGCCCGATCGCTTCCTCCGTAGCGGCTTCTGTGATACGCCGCTCTTCGCTCGCGATGCGCCTCAAGTTCTCTCCGAGCCTGCGCAGCTCGCTGCCGGTCACGCTCTCGATCTCCTGCCGCTCCCGCTCCAGTTTCTCCCGCAGCCGGGTCGACAAACCGGCTGCGCTGGAAGTCCGCTTCATAGATCGCCCCCTTCAAGCGCCACCGGGACCCGCTCTCCGGGTCCCGCGCGGTAACGTAATGCTTCCCCTGGCGGGGCACCTCCAGGCCCGCCTCCCGCAAGGCCCCGACGACACCGTCCCGATCCTGGATGGCCCCGCTCTCGATCCTCTCGACCAGGTAGTCCCGGATCAGCTCCCTCGGCTCGGGCTCGACTGCCAGGCCGGCCCGCAGCCGGGTCGCCTCCACCCCCGCCCGGTGCCCCGGCTGGACCACCCGCGCCCGCTGCGGATCGTCCGGCCGGCTCCACCCATGCTCGTAGTTGAGCGAATCCCGCAAGGCGTCGAAGGCCTTCTGCCATCCCGGCGGCGCGATGTTCAGGCTCTTGCCGGTCTCCAGATCACACCGCGCAGCCAGCACGTGCACATGCACGCCTCCATCCGTCTCCCGATGCAGCACCGCCGACCAGGCGTAGCGTTCCTCGTCGAGCCCTGCCCAGGCCGTGCTCTCGAACTCATCTAGCGTCTTCTCGATCTCGTCCTCGCTGGGCTCGTCCTCCGGCGCCCAGGCGATCACCCCCGAGGTGTAGCGGTGCTCGAACTCCAGGCTGTCGGCCACCTCCGCCACCTGCCACGGGTCCCCCCGCAGCACCTCGACTTCTTCCCGCTCCTCCCCGGCCGCGTTCTCCTCCTCCAGCAGGTACTCGGCCGCCGCCCCTGCCGATCCCGATCCCCGGGCGAGGAACTTAACGTGCATCTCTCTCTCGCTTCCTGTGGACCCCGGACAGCGCATCCAGTGCCCGCTCGATGGCCGACAGTTGCGCCACCACCGCCACCGCGTCGGCTCCCTGCTTGTAGGTGTTGGCCCAGCGCGCAAGCTGGTTCAGGTTGTTTCCGATCCGGGCCAGCTCCCGGGTCCGCTCCCGCTCGACGGCGGCAGCAGCCGCCGTCCAGGTCCGGGTCCGCGCCATGGCCCGGCGCAGCAGCTCGGACAGCGACACGCCGGCCGCCCGCGCCTTGCCGCGCCACTCGGCCAGCTCGGCGGCCGACACCCGCACCGTGGCTCTCTCATCTCGCGCCATCGAGGTATCCGTCACTGGAGAGGGGGAAGAGGGCGGGGTGATTGGGGGGTCAGGGGGGAACTCCCCCCGAGTCGGGGGTTCGAAGGGGCCGGAGCCCCTCGCCAGCCCCAATGTCTGACATTGGGTAGGCTGGCTCCCCTTTACTACGCGTTGCGGACCGGCCCCGCTGTCCCCGCCTCGCAATCGGAAGCGCGCCGGGATCCGCTCCCTTCTCCTCCGGGGAACGCGACCGCATGGCGGGTCCCGATCCCGGACGGCGAGGTTCCCTCACAACATCCTCCTCCACCTCTCCAACGTTGTGGAAACAACAGCAATGGTATGAGTCGGGGTCGGACGAGTCAAGGCCCTGTTTCGGTACAAGTTATTGAATATTAATATACTTGTGGACGATATCGAATGTCGGTGGACCCTATGGGCCGGCCATGGAAACACGTGCGGCCTTGCCGGAAGAGTCATCGCCCGGACTAAAGAGGGACCATCCCCGGGAGGTGATCGAGGCAGCCTTCCGTATATGGTCGTGAACCGGGTCGAGGCGGCCCATGCCCGCTCGGACCAGTTCAAGAGCAGGCGTGTCCTGACGGACGACCGGGCGCGTTATCTGCACTTGTTGTCTGGGGAGGAGCCGGAACCCTTGGAGTAAGAAGGCCTAGGGGATCGAAGCAAGGCGGAGTCGTGCTGCGGACGGTTACGGAGCACCTCAAGCCGCCGACGCACCGGCTATCGTAACTCCAGGGGATTCGAACCGACGTGGGACTTGGCCGTCTTGGCTTCGGCCTCTATTTTCATCGGGAACTACCTCGAATCGTAACCACGAGATCTGAAGGAGAGCACTGATGTAGACACCCCCGGCTAGCCACTTAGCCGGGCGGGGAGCTACGTGGGTACTCTCGGGTGTTTACAAATGGCCTTACCCTTTCGGGGTAGCCAGCGTCCTGGAGATCTGTGCGAGCAAGTCAGCTATCTGACCCAAAGTTCCGGCGATGGTTCTGAGGGTTTCGAGAATTTGTTTCTCTGTAGTGGTGTCCATGGAGCGCCTTTCATTGGGTAGATTTTGGAAGTAGTTTTACGCTATATACGATTCCACTCGGCATGGCTTTGACTCGTTTGTCGATCGCCTCCGCTACCATCTCGATCCCGCTTCGGAAAGCAGAAGAGCGCCTCTCATACTCGCTGGTGGTAAGATCGAGATTCACTACTCTGATCCCCCTAAGCGGGTCTAGTGGCGAAAACGTCGGAAGTAGATACAGAATCCCGCACAACAGTTCTTCGTAGGCGCAGAGAACCCCTTCAAGTTCGTCAGAGATGTTTTCTGGCATGTGTTCAGTCGCTCGAAGTTTCTTCACGTTCTCTCCTGTCCTTCTTCTTGGCCACTTCCTCGTGTCCCGTTGCAGTGAGGCGAAACCTGTTTTTTTTTGAACCCCTCGCCAAGTAATTGCTCTCGACGAGATACCTCAAAACATTCCCTAACTGCTCATCAGAGATGGATTCAGACCATGCCAGCATTTCGTTCCTCTGACCGCGGTTTGCTTTCACGACAAAGAAGTCTGCCGCGTCAGCTAGCGATAGACTGATATAAGTCAGTAGTTTCTGTGCCCGTTGCTTCATCAACAAGGCGCCTCTGGTTTTGAATTTGTTGATGTCTCTACCGTAGATCTTCGGGCACTCGACTCCTGCTTCTCTCTGCTCAATCAACCAGGTCGTCAATCGGGCCTTGAGGGCATCGTCAATCCAGTCGAATTGGTCGGGGTTTTCAAAAAAATGCTGAGCCTGGAGGCTGATCCAATATTTGCCACCAGCGCGCGGGGAGTCACAAATTGCGGCAGCCAGAAGCCCGCCACTCTCTGCCCGGGCAGCGTAAATCTCTATGGCGGCAGTTCCCCAAATGAAGCATCTGGGTGTGTTGCTCATCGGCTTCTCCTCTCCTCGTATTGTTCTCAACCAACATCCACTATCGGAGGTTAGGTGGCACCCCCAATGTTTGATGGGAATGACAGTCACGGAAGTCTACGAGAAAGCCACCGCTGTTGTCAGAAAATGGACCCGGGGTCAGCAAATTGACACAGAGAAATATAGGGAGTACTGCGTCACGCATTGACCAACAGAGACTTGGCACACATCGAAATGCAAACCCTCGATTTCGAAGCGCAGCTATTAGCAATCAAGAGCCTGATTCGCCGCAACCAGCAAGGAGATGAAGATTTGGCCCGGAAAATCGAGGCTCTTTATGAACAAGCACGACGGACAACGCAGGTGAGGAACAGTCCCCATCAAGACGATCTGCGGGTCGACGAAACGTATCAATCATTTTTTTAGGATGCTACTCACAGCATGGCGGCTGTCGGAATGTTGGTCCCATTCATAGAATCTCTTTTTGCGGCCATGTTTCCGCGTTTCCCGAAAGAGAGAAAGAAAAATAAGCATGAGGGTATCGCCAAAGTTATCCCTCGACTTGGTATAAATTTCCGCTTAGCCATCGAGTGTCATCGTTCTCCAATTTGTTGCGTAAGCGCAACGTCCAACTCAGACCGGAACCCTTCCGCCGCACCCTCACGCAACGACTGAAAGAACCGGTTGTACGACTTTGGCGATAGCCAGTTGTGTTGATAGCGAGTAGAAACACCCGTGTCCGCAAGCCAACGGTTGAGTCGGTCATAGTGGGCTTGTGCGTACTCGAACTTTTTCTGATTCTCCAAGGATGGGTCAGCAATCTCTGAATCGTCCTTGATTTCCACAACATAAATCATGTGGGAATTATATACGGTTCTACCCTATGTGACTTAGCTACACTGACGAAATTGCTTGACAACTAGGAGAGGGGATTTGTACAAAGAAAAGGAGGAGGAAAGAAATGGGATATAGCTTTACCAGATCCACTATTAATGAGAATGCCTCTACGAGTCCGGGGGTGTATCTAATCTACAAAGAGTCCCGGAATATCTACGCAGGCCAATCCCAAAATATCCGTGGAAGGCTTTTGGAGCATTACGATAAGGAGTCCGACCAATCCGATTGCATATGGAGCTATAGCCCAACTGCTTTTATTTTCGAAGTGGTTTGGGATTCTGATGCGAGGAATCGAACCGAGCAAGAATGGATTAGGAAATATCGCCCCGCTTGCAATCAGTAAAAATTCCTTGCCTCGGGGGAAGGGAGCCCGAGCCCACTCCATCGATCTTTCCGGAGCACCGATTGAAATAAAGGTCTAGGCCGTTTATCTTTATAACGGTGTACCGGCCTGACTTGGAGTTGTTGACTTTGATGAACAAATCTTCCTCGAATAAACTTGACCTATAGGTACAAGGACGAACGAATCCGGGAAGTTTAAGGAGATTGAAAAGGCGCCCTACCAATCTCCAAGGTTCAGCAAATCCCCACTTTAACCGCTGCCAAAGGGAAACTCTTTCCTCAGGAACGTAAGAAGGGAAAGGGACTACGTTTTGTTTTTTCAAGGGAACCTCCTCCCCCTTAACCTCCCCCCTCCCCTCCCTCGAAGTAAAGCGAAAACCTCCATCCCGGAAATAACCCTGGAATAGCTTGAATTTTTTTCGCAACTTCTCTTTACTTTTGCGTCATTCTAGGGTAAAATTCTTCCGTAATGTTTAGGAGGGATTGACCGATGGCTAAAAAGAAGAAAGCTCCTGGAAGGTCTAACCGAAAGGGCTTAACACTTCTTCAGATCTTCCGGATGTTCCCGGACGATAAGACGGCAGAAGGTTGGTTCATTACGCAGCGCTGGCCCCAAGGAGTCGCTTGCCTGGATTGCGGCTCGATGAACGTTCAGGCCCGTCCGACCCGGAAGCCGCAGCCGTTTCGCTGTCGCGATTGCCGGGTGGACTTCAGCGTTAAGACGGGGACCCTGATGCAGGGCTCTAACCTCGGGCTCCGGGTATGGGCCATCGCCATCTACCTTCACGCTACTGGGATTAAGGGGACCAGCTCGATGAAGTTGCACCGGGATCTCGGCATTACGCAGAAGACGGCTTGGCACCTAATGCATCGAATTCGAGGAGCCTGGGAGGAAGAGAATCCTTGCCCTTTTCGAGGCCCGGTGGAGGTGGATGAAACCTATCTCGGAGGGAAGGAGAGCAATCGTCATTACAAGGACAAGTTAGACATCCGAGGTGGGACCCGGGGGAAGACTGCCGTTATTGGAATCAAGGATCGGGATTCCAACCAAGTTAGCGCCAAGGTTATCCCCGATGCAACTAAGAGGGAGCTTCGAGGAGCCATCGAAGAAAGGACGGAGGAAGGCGTCAAGATTTTCACTGATCAATTCCCGGCCTACAAGGGACTCCCGAATCGGGAAGCGGTAGCCCACAATGTCGGGGAATACGTCCGGGGCCAAGCTCATACGAATGGAATCGAATCCTTCTGGGCCTTGCTGAAGCGGGGGTACTACGGGACCTATCATAAGATGAGCCCGAGGCACGTTGGTCGTTACATCCGGGAATTCGAGGGACGGCATAACGTCCGGGGTCTTGATACGATTGAGCAGATGCGTATTGTGGCTCGAAGGCTGGAGGGGAGGAGGCTGCGGTATCGGGACTTGACACGATAAACCAAGATTGATAACGTCTTGAGTGCGGGGGTCCGAGATCGGTCCCCCTTTTTCATTTAGACCAGAATGGAGAGATGGCGATGCCAAGAGACACCTTCAAATATCACTTCAAAAAGGGGAATAAAATCGTTCACCGGGGAATAACGAACGATTTGGAAAGGAGGGAGCAAGAACACAAGCAGACCTATGGAGACGATGGCCACATTAAACAGGTAGGTCACAGGGTTAGTCGGGACTCTGCCTTGGATTGGGAAAGGGATCAGCCTAAGAAATAGGCAATTGGGAAGTTGACTACAAGATGTTCGATTAGACTTATTGACACACCGCAGGATCTTGCGTAGTATCCTTTTGGGCGAGTGGCCCTAACTAACCCTTTTTGCCGAGTTCGGTGATACCGCCCGCCGACACTTCGGCGGAAAGGAGGTTGTGGCCATATGGGAAACAAACCCATCGTTCCTCCAGGTTACGTTCTGATATTCAGAACGTATTACCTGGACAAGAACGGCAATCGAGTCTATGCGAAAAGCTATGGATACAAGGCTTGGCCAATCTTGATACCAGTTAGCAAGTAGCATAGACAAGGTTAGGGCCACTCACCCAAAAGGATAATCCTCATTTGCCGATAGCAGTTTTTACTTGACTTTTATTAAATTTTGTGGTATGGTGTTGGAAGAAATTAAGCAGTAGAGTTCGGATGAATGGCCCCTTGTCACCTTTTCCCTCGAATCACGGGAGACGCTGTCGCTGCAACGACAGCAGAAAGGAGGCAAGCCTATGGACAAATCGTCAGGAGAATGGGTAAAGATTTTCAGAAGATTTGTTACCCGAAACGGCATCACCTACGATGCTCATGATTACGGCCTAAAAGCTTGGTGTTTTTGGGTCCGCAAGCATAAGTTGTAGTAAACAAGGGGCCATTCGTTCGTCAGGCAACTTTAGTCTAGCCTAACTTTTCCGCCTGACAAATGAAAATTTTCATTTTTTGAAAAAACTCTTGACAAATGTCTATGTAACATTTGTAGGCAAAGCAGATAATCTTCCCTTGTCAAGCTCGACTAACGGTTACTCTCCCTCCAGAACGACATCCGTTTTTCCAAAGCCTCTAGAGCCTTTTCAATCCAGCCTAAAACTTAATCCTCCTCGGGAATGACCTCCCCTTGAAGCTGTCGGCAGAGAAGGTCCAACTTTTCGGTAGCCTCGATTAATTGCCTCTCGCAGTCTAGCTGCTCCGCCGCTAGAGCCCAATTTTCAGGGTTAGATCCTTTATCACCAAGAAGGAGTGAAACTGCTTTAACGCTTTTCTGCGGGAGATTGCCCGTATAACGATTGGCTCTTACTATCCCGACTAGCGAGCGAAGGCTCTCGGTATATTCATCGAATGCCCTTGAGAAGAGTCCCCCGGGCTTTGTCGGATTGTAATAGAGGGACTGTAGAACGGACGTTACCATCACAATCCCATCCCTCGAAGCCAGCATGCTTCTTAATCTTGTTTCTGTCATTGACTTTCCTTTCACAGTTGAGGTGGGTGTCGGGTCCCTGTGATGTCGAAGCGAAGGACACCCCGCTTATTTCCCTCAGCCTGGGAGCGACCCAGGCTTGAAATAAGGGTGTTGTATTTAGCGGGAGACCCGGCCTAGAAGGTCGGAAGCTCCGACATCACAGTTGGTTAAATTATACGAGACCCGGGACAGCAGGAAAACCAGGACGGGAAACTTTCGGAAAAAGTCTTTACTTTTAGGTTTGAAAGCAGGTTATTCTAAACAAAGCGGAGAGGGTGGGACTCGAACCCACAACCCCTTCCAGGGCAGCCGATTTTGAGTTGGCTTGCTTTCCAATTCGCGTCCTCTCCTCTTCGCAATCAAAGCTAAGCCGTTCCAGTTTGTCGTGTCAAGATCAAACTCCAGCAATGCCCCGAAGTCTCCTCCCCGTCCCCGGGGACGGCCTGTCAAGAATCACTTTCCCCCTCCAATTCTCGATACTCCAGAGAACATCGCCCAGGCTATCTTCCGCACCCCTCCGAGTAAAATTCAAAAGTACATGGAAAAGGTCAAGAAAGCCCAATCCTCCTAAGTCTTTTACCATGAAGGGCTCCCGGTCAATTGGGACGACTCAGGGACGCACCTTCTTTTTTTGGCGAAATTCCTACCAAAAGTAAAGATTGGTCCGTTTTTCTAAGCCGTTTATTATCAATCGTTATGGGGGTACTCGGGACAGCTCTCGGGTAGGACCGTATATAATTCCCAATCATGTTATTCACCTTAATGAAAAAGTCCGGACTAAACTCGCCACGTTTGGGGTGCTCGCCCTTCTTCCATGCGTACTCGATGGCATTGTATCGTTGAGGCGCGTTTTTGAGCCATGCATCCAGCGCGACGGCATTTTGCCTTTCACACAACTGGCGAATAACTCTCCGCTCGGGCGTGGAGTCGGCTATGACCATGTTGCACGGAGTTTTGAAGTCGTGTGAGTTGCTCAGAATTTCGCGTCCAGCACGGAAATCACCATCCGGATCCTCAACCTCACGAAAAAAATCGACTTGCTCATCGGGGATCGTTTTGTCGCAACCCGGTGGAATGAAAGCTGTTTTATCTCCCCGGCGGAGCTCGGCGGCGCTGCAGCTGATAGCCGGGCGGTCGCGCGTAGTAAAGGTTGTTAACGCCCTCGGCGTCAACGTGTAGACAACGCGCTTTGCCGTCTTGCGCCTAAGCGGACCTAAGGCCTGCAAGACCCGTTGCCGGTTTTCCTCGGTTATTCGCCCGCTCTTGATTCTCGCCTGAGTTGCCGATGCCTTGACGATTTCCAAACAGCGGTCCCTCGTGAACCGTCGAGTGTAGCTTGTGCGGTCCTTCGGATCTTCCGCCTGTTGCGACTCATCGTCTATGGACTGAAGGCGACGATACATCTCTTCGCCAACTTCGGCGAGTGAATATGTCTTGTGTGCAATCCGCGTCTCAAATTTCGTATGCTCTCCCGTAACGGCAGACTCATAGCCAATCGTCACATCCTCAATTTCTACCTGTGACGGCAACTCGACATAGCCCTGCTTCAGCAAACGATACTCGCCCGTTTTGGGAAAGTGAGTGGTGTCAGTCTCCCGCGTGTAGTTCAGATTGTGCAATTCGAAGTGATAGGGCGAATCGTTAAGCACACGTGATCCAAGCCGCCGCTCCAATTCAAGGATCTCGTTCACTAAGTGCTTGATCCGACCAGCCCAGGCGTCGTGATTAAAAATGGTGACCACCGGATCCGCACCCTGCCATCGGTCTGGGCGGCGGAGCCCACGACCGAGAACCTGGGCGATAAGCAGTTTGCTGTTGAACGCACGTTCTTCGTGTGGCACGATCTGGAACACGTTCTTCACATCCCACCCCTCGCTCAACATAGACACCGACACGATCCACTCGACTTTGCTCTCAGGATTGTCCACTTCTTTGAGTCTTGAGATGTTGGGCTGGTGTTCTTTTGCCGATGTGACCGGCAACACTTTCGCCCCTGCTTCTTCGCTCTCAAGCAACTCCCGTTCCTCAAGGAAACGCTGGAGTTCTTCAGCAACTCGTTTGCACGTCTTGATGTCCCTTGTAACAATAATCGTCAGCGGGCGGATTTGACGCCGTTTCAACTCTTTTTTCCATGCTTGGTGACGGTTATAGATGAGCTGCCACTTCTCGTCTGGATTGTCCGTCTGCGGCATTTCAGCCACGTACTTCACCGTTTTGACGAAACGCTGCTCGATCGCTTGGCGCAGGGAGTAACGGTTTACAACATCTGCGAAATACTGGTCACCGATATAGCAGGTTCCCGAAACACCCAAGATATAGCGAAAGCCATAGTCGGGATTTAGCAAAAACTCCTTCCATCGTTTCACGTTCGTGCCCGTCTCGTTAGCCACGTGATGAGCTTCGTCATTTAGGACGGCCACCCGATCACCCTTGCCGCTTAGGCTATCGCGAATCGACGACTTCACATGCTTTAGAATCGCATGGTAATTTTCCACACAGATAGAGCAATCCACGATCGTCTCTGAGGCGTTGATGATTTTAGGTGCGCGCACCTTCACGTTAGACGGGAGTAGGTCCCGAAGGTCAGCATTGCTGGCCAGATCTCGAAATTTCGCCAGCAGTCCGGCCTCGATCGTATTGGATGGGCACAGGACGAGTACGCGGTCCACCAGCCGCTCGGCGAGCAAGATGACGGCCACACCGTAGAGCACATAGCTCTTACCGGTCCCCGTCGCCATGTCGAGAGAACACGCAAGATGGTCGGGCATCTGCAGATGAGCCTCCATTCCCTTCCACGATCCATATCTTGATCCCAGTTCGTCATTGGCCTCGAAATTAGCCTTTGCCAATTCCCTTAGGTTGGCATACCGTCCGCCTGCCATGTAGCGCATGACGGTCCAGATGGCGTCCACCTGATACTCTCTGGAGCCGCAGAGTTCGTTTATGAAAGGCTCGTATCTGGCCTCATTCCAAACCGTTGGGTCAATGTCTGTCGTGACCCGAAGGACAAGATCCTCATTCCTAAAAGTCTGGCGGTCACCGTGTGTGCGGCTCATTTTCCTTCCACCTTTTTTGCCGCGTCTTTCTCGGAACGCGCATTCCGGCTCCCCGCTGGTGCTTTCCTCCCGATCTTCTCAAAATCCCGTGAATCGATCAGAATCCGGGCTTCGTTGCCATATATGTCAACGAACACCACCATTACTTTCCTGCCAATCAAGTCGTGGCAGAACGTTACCTTCCATCCCGCCTGTTTGATCTCATCCGCGTATTGGACCGCATCTAGATCAAACACCTGGCTTTTCTCGTCATAGTTGAAGTCAATCATGACCATGGAAAGCGTTTCCCGATTGGCCCTCTTTCGAAATGGCTCGCTCACCACAAAGTCGCTTTGGAACGACTTGATTTCAATGAAAACTTGCTCGAACGATTCACCCGTCTGTCTTGTCCGCCCGAGTTCGTATTCCAGTTCTGGCGTTCGGATGAAATCAAACCCAACCGCTTCAACTGTGTCGTTCACCGCCATTTCATCCGCGGGTTGCTTTAGTGCAGTAAACTCCCTACGGTGTAACTCATGGATGATGGAATAAGGAATACGCAGCGCGTAGTAGCGCACGCCTCCGAGTGTGATGTAGTCCTGCTGGAAATCAAACGCCAACGCTGGAGCTATAACGAACACCTTGCTTCCGATGCGGGTTCCAACCGCCTCGTGAATCTCTCGGATTGTTTCCTCACTAATCACAGCGTTCTTGTGCATAAAATGGTTAAACACCATCACGTCTGCACCTTGGCGAAACCCATCGAACGCCACGCCGCCTACATCGTGAGGCTGGTCGCGACACTGGAACAACTGCAGCGCAAAGAATCGCCAGTCCTTCCACGAGAGGTTTCGGAGCTTCGAGAAGTCGTATAATCCGGCATTGAAGAGGGTGAACGGCTTGGGTTGGAGCTTTGGTCCCTTATTGCCAATCTTCTTGCAGAGGTTCAGCATACGTTTCTGGATCGTGTAGACGGCAAGCTTACCGCAGTCTATTCCAATCCAGCGCCGCCCAAGCTTCTCGGCCACGGCGCATGTCGTGCCCGAGCCAGCAAATGCATCCAGGACGATGTCCCCTTGGCCTGAAGCCATCTGTATCACGCGATCTAGTAGGACCTCAGGCTTCTGAGTCGGGTAACCGAGCCGCTCACTAGCAACGGGATTGATGATCGGCAACGTCCATATATCACCGACCGGTCGTGTACTGCGGCTGGGTCGGTAAAGCCGCTTCTCATTTTCGTCGCGGAGCCAGATCCTTTTGCCACCGATCTTCTGAGTAACGGGCTGGAGCTTGCGTTCTTTTACCGGCTCATGTAGGACATTGAACCTATGTTTCTTACCGACTCCATACCAAAGAAGCGTGTCATGTCGACGGTCTAGAACGTCTCCGCCTGTTCCAAGCTTGTTCTCGTAATACCAGACAATCTCGTTAAGTATTCTGCTTTCACCAAATATCTCGTCAAGAAGGAGCTTTACATGGTGGATCTTCTTCAAGTCGAGATGAACAAAAAATGTGCCGTCATCGCTAAGTAGTTCCCTGATGAGGACCAGTCGCCTTCTGAGGAATTCAAGAAATCTGGAGCCCGCGATTTTGTCCTGATAGGCCCTCTGGTCTTCTGTACCGAGATAGTCCCTTCGCGTAGAGAATGGTGGATCAATATAGACAAGTCGCACACCGTCTGTTCCATCAGCGTTTCGCAGTTTGCCGGCCTTTTTCATCTCCAGCAACGTTTTCATAACCTGAAGGTTGTCGCCAAAGATAAGCATGTTGTGCCAGTCAACACCGATATTGCCGAAAGTGCGAACGGGCTGCAGCGGGACGGCAAGCGCGTCGGCTAGGATGTCTTCCGCCCGTTCCTTGCCGTGATAGATAAGCTCATACTCCCGTTTTTCTGGAGGGAACAGAATCCGGGACCATGCAGGAGAAATTTCCTCCCCCAGATTCAGCAGGCGGACAAGTTCTTCACGTTGTTCGGGGGTCATTTCGATTTCAGTGCTACCGAAAACGTTCCAGAAAGGTGCTTCTGCGTATACATCTTCCAATCCAAACTATTTGTTCTGGACCTACACTCGGGTTGGCACGAATAAAAAATCTTCATCTTCATCGCGTAGAAGTCCCCTGGCGAATTGTCTTTCTTTCTGCATTGCTGTGGATATGAGTCTGTCGGTGCTCTCCACGGCCTTGCCCCCCGGAAGCGGAAGTGATGGGATCGCCGTCGCACGTCTTGGCAGCCTCGGCGCCGTCGAGGATAAGATCGACCAAGTGGCCGAGGAAACGGCGGCTTTGGCCGGAGCCTGTCCGCTTCTGTCTTGGCCGCTCCCGCGTCTCAGTTTGTCTAGATCTAGAGAACACGCTGGGTGCGGTCGAGATGGTATTGGTCCCAAGCGAATTTAGCCACTTCCACTGTCCCGCCGGCCCGCCGGAGTTTGGCCCAAAGCTCGCGGTGACTCTTCCCCAGGATGCAGCTTCTTGGAGGTGGCCATACCAGGATCAATGTAGGCGAAGATAGCCGGTCAACCTCGGCGGCGCCTGCAGTCGATCGATTGTAAACTACCAAATTAGATGGAACCTATATAGGAGAGTAACCAGCCCCCTTTGTTGTCATGGATTTAGGAGGGGAAAAGCATGCGCCTAAACACTCAGGGGCGGTTCTTCATCAAAACAAGAGGTTGGGGTTGGGGCCCTGGAAATTCGTGTGCACTGGTGAGCAAGCAAGGACTCTGCCGGAAATATTTGATTAGGAGTAGAAGTTTTCTTCGTGAAGGACGAGCCGAGCGACTTGACTAAGTTTGCGGGCAAGATACCTTCGTGCCATTCTCTCACTTACTGGAGGCCATCCGACGATCCGGACGTGCCGAGCTGGTGGAGATGGCTCAGCCCGTAGCTGCCAGTCGTTGTCCTTACTCCTTGCTACATCTCGAGCTGTAAAGTCTCCACGAGCGACGACTGGACTATGAGAACGTGGTGGAGCAAATCCCCACACCCTCTCCTCAGTGAGATTTTCTGTTCTCCAAACAGAAATCTCCTCTGTGTTATTTCCCTCTTTTGGAGGCAAAAACCGACTTACGTCGACACGCTCTTTTTGAAGCTTGCATTTGTTCCTGTCGTAGACGAATCGAGACAGGCGTTCAGTGGGGCTAATCGGACCATCATCGTAAGGATCAGTCACGGGCCTACGGGTACACATGCTCCAGAAGAAATTGAACAATGCCAGGAGGCGTGCTAGACGCTTCACGGTACTCAACTGTCCCATACGCGGGCATCGCTTTGAGCAGTGTAACAAACCCGATCTCGGGGGAAGTGTCAATCACGAGGTTGACGACTTTTTCTCCTCCTTCATCCCAATCTAATCCGATCTCGTCCTTTGACTCCACACACACAAAAGGTAGGGGAATGTCGCTGGGCAGGGACTTGAGTAAGCTCAGGGCCCTGTGGAAGGAGATCGCCGACACTCCAGGAGACTGCCGGACAACCTCCAAGAGGTGAAAGAAGATCCTGACCTCCCTGTGCTCAACCCTGGGATCGAAGGCCCTGCTTACCGAATCTTGTAGTTCTATTGCCTCTGTTCCCAAGGGGCGAAATCCCCAATGGACCAGTGGAGGGGGCCCGAAAGATGGCTGTGCGTCATCAAGAATCATTGGTAGTGCCTCACTGCTCTATCTGTGAGAAGCGAGAAGAAGATCTCGTTCTTTAGCTCTCGGAGAGAACCAAGGATGCCCCCCAATGTAGCCGTATCCACGGGGAAAGCTCCTATCTGAAACACGTCTACGGCAATTCTGACCGGAGGGATTTCGCCTTTTTTGGGGGGTGGCTTAACCTGTTGAATCACGATCACATTGGCTTTTCGATCTTGATCATAGGCCGTGATCTGTGAAAGGAACCCCTTGATTGTTTGGGGTGAGCCTGGGGGAAGCGTGGGAGGATTGCGGAAATACAGATTAGTTCTCTCACCTGGCTTTAGCGGCAATCCATCCAGTTGATTGAGGTAGTAAAGACCTACGCGCGATACACCCGTAATCTCCGTCCGTTCAACCAACCACCTCCAGAGATCAAGTGCTTCGCCAATAAGCTGATCGCCGCCGATGTAGCTTCCTGCGGTTTTCACTACATTGTTCAGAGTAAATCCGTCGGGACGAAACTGCACATAGATCGTTTTCTCCTCGTTCGCCGCAAAAATGCCCGCAAACGCTGGAGGGCTAACGTGGGATCGCACGTCACCACCTTCAAATTCCAGCTTACCCTCGAATTGACGATTCTCCTGTAGGTGAGGGAATCTGTTATGCAACTGCCGGGCGAGAGCGCTAAACGACTCAAGATCTCCAGGAATGGTCGCCCGAAGATCCACAAGCGCTTCGGTGATGGGAGGACGTTTGAGGGTAGTTGGCTGCGCCACGCTACTCCAAGCCAGCGATGCTGGTTCCATCAACGCCTTGAGTAAATAGTATAGTCGATACTCCCGGCAGAAGATTCATAAATTATTTGGATCGAAAAACTAAGTGACGATTTTGTGTAGTTTCAATTCCCCTGCCTCGGTTTCTTGACCAATGGGCAATAGTCATCTCCAGGACACTCCTCGGTCACATTCTTGAGCGGGCTACGAGCGGGCTGTGCCATTCCGACTGTCATATTCTCAACACATTGGGACAACACATTGGTACTCTGTTTGCCGTGACTAACTGCTCAAGATGTTCTCCCCATATCTGTAATGCGCGGCCCATCTCTGGTAGCTTATCCCACCGGTTGTACACGGCCGTCATTTGCCGCAATGGCCACGAGTGATTCAGGATCCTGGCAATGGTGACATCACCAATTCCGAGCTTGCTCAAGTTGGTTGCACAGGTTCTGCGCAAATCGTGGGGTCGAAAATGGGAACCCGTGTTCTTTTGGATCTGTTGACTCATTTTTTGAAGCCAACGTATGTGTCCACCCTTGGGAGACGCAAAGACAAATTCCGAGTCCCCGCTGAAGGGGCGTAGTTCCTCGATGACAGCGACCGCTTGCGTTGACAGGGGAACCCTATGTTCCCTCGTGGTTTTGGTCACGGTTGCTGGAATGGTCCAAATGTGATTGTCGTCTAAGTCACGCCACCGCATGACCTTCGTTTCACCCGGTCGCTGGCCGATCAACAATAATAGCCGAAAGATTGAAGCGGTGGGTTCTGCGTGGTTTTCTAAATCTTTCCACAGCGCTTGGATTTCATCGTCGCTAAGCACGCGGTCACGACTCGTTTCCTTGTAAGGCAACGCTATGTGAGTACAGGGATTGGCAAATGTCACCGGCACCAAGGCCTTTCTTAACGCAAAATTGAATATCGTGGAAGTCAGCGCTTTGACTCGGTTGGCCATGACCGGAGCCTGACGATTGAATTGGATGTTGTCTAGAAGAAAAATGACGTCAGAGCGTGTGATCGACCGAAACCTTCTCCGGGCCCAGACCGGCAGTAAGTAGGTGTTTAAGATGCGGGTATCTTCCTTAATGCTAGCCGGCTTCTTTAGTGGTCTAGCGTGCCTCTCCAGATACAACTCGGCCAGCTCCTCAAATGTTCCGGCCCCGCGTTCTTGTGTACGTTTCTCCGCCGGGTCTTCTCCCCGCTGGACTGCGCCCAGAAATTTGAACGCCTGATCCCTGGCTCCAGCAAGAGAAAGTGCGGGGTATACACCTAACTTCATCCGTCGTCGACGACCCTCAGTTCGGTAAAGAAATACAAAGGTCTTGCGACCGCTCTTTCTTACCCGCACTCCGAACGATCCGGGGAATGATTGATCCCAGAATTCCTCTACAGATTGTTCTGTTTTCAGGTTCTTCAGTAGCCGGTCTGTCAGTCTTGCAGTGGGCATCTTTGCTCCATATTCTTGATTCTCGACTCGTTTTAGGTTCCATATAGGTTCCACTATGAACGAGATTTACTTGAACTTTCTGAGACGTGATAATACGACAATAAATGTGTAAATGAAACTATATAAGTAGATTAATGAACTGTCTAGGATAGAATGAGATGTAGTGAAACAAATAGATTAACTGACTCTTAATCAGTAGGTTCGGGGTTCGATTCCCTGGCGGCTCACCAGTATTTTCAATAACTTACAGGGATTTTGGGAATTGAGAGAAACTAGCGTGTCACCATCGGAACGGCAAACAAAACGACTCTAATCCTTCCGATTCAGGCTCAAGCGTTCCCCTTAGGTATTGTGGTTATACGATTGGCGCAGGCCTTAGCCTAAGTGTTCAGGAATGCCTCATGTATTCTGAGGGGGCTGCATGGGGGGGAGGAGAGGAGTCTCGTTCTCGATAATGACATCGCCGCTTCGACCGTCATAGGTCATTCGAAAGTGTGACAGGAAACTTCTGCCCAGGAGTACCGCATGAGGTTGACCACCTGCCAAAAGGTCGACTGCTGCAAAATCACCGTAGATATTGGCATTGAGGGTAGGAACTCTAATTTGGGCTAGATGCATAGTGCGATCACTGGATCCGGCCATTCCGCTAAATTTCTGAGTTCCAACCAACGGAAGATTAAGAGATTTAACTAGGTTAGTGTCGATACAACTAATTGCTGCTCCCGTGTCAACGAGTGCCGGAATTAGGGTGCTTGGCAATTTCGGTGGAAAGTCGCTGCCGGCTCTGAACTGAGGATCAAAGCCAACTAATACTGATAGTGTCGGACCCCATTGTTCAAGCTGTTGAGAGCTAGAATGACCAGGGGCCGGTGGGAATCCACAACTAGTTGTCGGCATAGAGAGGTCGGTAGAGTACGGATGCGGGCAATGGTTGCCTGGAGATTCCAATCTGGCGAATGAGATAGGGTCCACGTCCGAAGCGCTCGACAGCAACTCTAGCTGCCTTTTGAAAATCGTCATAGAAACCGACGACCTCATCTTCGTGAATCACAACCCACTCCAATTTGTGCTCTTTCTCAAACTCGGCCTTACGTTGCTCATAGAGCGCAGTTTCCCGCGCAAGATCATTGGTGACCATGGACCTCCCCTATTACGTCATGCTGGTGTGTTGGCCGCGATAGGATCATTGTACCACGTTACGAAGTCGGTCTCATTCGTTCCTCGTGCCCCCCAATTGTTGGCTACGGTCATGCATTGCGAGGTGCTCGTGTGACGCCCGGAAAGTTGTTACCAGGGCATCTCCGCCTTCCGTCCGGTCGCTTTCCGTCCCTTCATAGGGGTTCCAACCCCTGCTAGACTTTTCGGGGTGCAGTGCTGGGGACGTTGTTGAATGACTGGAATAACTTATAGAGAGCACGTAGAAGACGTGATTGCAGCAAAGCAATTCAGGAGCGGCCGATCGAAGTTATTCCAGTCATTCAACAACGTCCCCTATTCGCTACAATTGTCAATAAGTTGCATTGATTGAGGGATCGAAGAAAAAGCGCCAATTCACCTCAGATGCCGCCTTTGCTCCTGAAACCGAAGAGGGGGTCGTGATGTTGACGATAACGCAGGTGGACGCCTTCACCAGCGAACCATTCGGCGGCAACCCGGCCGCCGTCTGCTTGCTGCCCGTTCCCGCCGACGAGGGATGGATGCAACGGGTCGCGCGCGAGATGAACCTGCCGGAAACCGCCTTCCTGGTGGAGCGCAACGACGGTTCGTTCGACTTGCGCTGGTTTACGCCGGCCGTCGAGGTGGACCTGTGCGGCCACGCGACGCTGGCGAGCGCTCACGTGCTGTGGGAGGAGGAACACCTGGCCCCGGACACGCCGGCTGTCTTCCACACCCGGTCCGGCCGATTGTCGGCGATCCTGCGCGATGGATGGATCGAGATGGACTTCCCCGCGGAGCCGGACCGGCCGGCATCCGTTCCCGACGGCCTGGTCGACGCCCTCGGGGCCGATCCGATCTATGTTGGGCGAAACCGCTTCGACTACCTCGTGGAGGTCGACTCGGAGGCGACAGTGCGGCGGCTCGCGCCTGACATCAGGCGGCTCGGAAACGTTGCTACCTGCCGAGGCATCATCGTCACCGCGTGGGCCGAAACCGACGGCATCGACTTCGTGTCGCGCTACTTCGCCCCGAGTGCCGGCATCGACGAGGATCCGGTGACCGGATCGACCCACTGCTGCCTGGCACCCTACTGGCGACGCCGCCTCGGCAGGACCACGTTTACAGCGTGGCAAGCCTCCGCTCGTGGCGGCCTCGTCAAGGTGGAAGTTCGCGGGGACCGTGTAGCCCTCTCCGGCCAAGCCGTCACGATCATGCGTTGCGAGCTGCTGGTGTGACTCGCGTGGAGCTACCGCCACCGCATCTCGACCTTCCGTCGGGCGGCTTCCCCCTTCGCCGGGGTCCCAACGGCTGCTAGACTCTTCCCTGACCGATGACTCTCACAGGCAGGGATCCACCGCGCCTTCGATGTTCAGTTGTCTGCTCAAGGGGATTGCCTCCGGTCGCGCTGATCGAAAGATCCCGAACGGCGATCGACGAGGTGACTGACGTCCTGGACCTGTCGGCAACGAATCCGCGTACGTAAACCGCATGAGACCGGAAACGCATACTCGCCTCAAGTCGGAAGAACCCTATCTGCTCGGCACCGATCCGGAGGAGGGCAGACGCCTCCAGACGCAGCACCGCTTGTGGGCGGAGGCAGCGCGTGACCTCTGGGACCGCGCCGGGTTCGGGACGGGTGCGCATCTGCTGGATCTTGGCTGCGGACCGGGATTCGCTGCTCTTGAACTGGCGGCCCGGGTTGGTCCCGAAGGCGGGGTTCTCGCCGTAGACGAGTCGCCGCGCTTCATCGACGCTCTGGTCCGAGAAGCGGGCCGTCGCGGGATCGACCAGCTCACGGCACGGGTGGAGAGGGCCCAGGGTCTGCAACTGGAGACCGGCTCGCTGGACGGTGCCTTTGCGCGCTGGATCTTCTGCTTTCTGCGGGACCCCGCCCCGGTCATCGAACGGGTTGTGTCGGGACTGCGTCCGGGCGGCCGCCTGGTGATCTGGGACTACCTGAACTACCGCGCCACCACCCTGCAGCCGCGGAGCGCGGTGTTCGATCGCGTGCTGGCGGCGGTCAAGGAAAGCTGGAAACCCACCGGCGGCGATCTGGACGTGGGCGCTCGTTTGCCGGGGTTGGTTGTGAAGTCAGGGTGCCGCCTGCTCGACCTGGTTCCCCTCGTAAAGTTCATCAGACCCGGCACCAGGTTCTGGGACTGGCCGACGCAGTTCTTTTTCGGCTACGTGCCGCGCCTGGTCGAAGCCGGCTTGTTGACGGAGGCGGATCGATGCGCCTTCGAAGCCGAGTGGCGCGCTCGCGAACAGGATCCGGGCACGTTCCTGTCGTCGCCGCCCATGATCGGGATCGTCGCCGAGAAGACGTGAAACAGCCCAGGGTTGCACCCTCGCCCGGCTATTTCCAGGTCACTTCCATCGCGAAGAAGTGGTCGAACACCTCGCGGTTGGGAATATTGGCGTCGTTGGTTTCGGGACTGCGGATGTAGAAATCCAACTGCTGGAGGGCCGGATTGACGGCGCCGGCCTGGGACTTCTTCCCCTGCAGCGGATAGTGAGCCACCAGGTTCCGATCCCGCATGCCCTGGGTGACCATGAAGTGAATCTGGTAGTCCCGGTAGAGCGGCTTTCCGTTCAAGGTGGCGGAGCCGATCCCCCACCCGGCCACGTAGAGAACGCTCTTGGGCCAATAGGCATCCCCGCAGCCGGAATCTCCGTGCTCGAACAGCCAGGCCGCGATGCCGCCGTCCTGGCAGGGTGAGAATTCCTTGAATTCTTCGAGTTCGATCACGTAGCTGCCTTCGGGAAGTTCAAGCTCGGCGCGGAACGTTCCCGTATTGTTGATCTCGTCGACGTCGAGCTTGGCCGTGCCCTCGACCGGTCGCAGATTCGATCCGTCATTGCCCATATGGTCCCAGGGGCTCTCGTCGTTCAGCGTGCCCACCTGGTAGATGCGAGCTCCCGAGATGATGAAGCGCCCGTCATAGAGTTCGTGCTGTTCGGGCGCATAGATCTCCATGGTGGTGCCCGGCTGGGTGCGTGGCCCCCGTTCGGGAGGATCGGTCGGCGAAGTGCCGTCGGTGACCGTGATGTTGCAAGCCGGCAGCCACAGCAAACACATGGGAAGAAGGGTTTTCAGGTGTCGTTTCATGGTGTGTTAACTCGGGGACGGTTGGTTGCCCGGTAGTGTAGCAGCAGCCAACTTTGGAATGAAGCCGGTTTCGCGCTGGTTCACGCTGCCGGGGTAGGCGCTTCCTGGCCCTTGCCCCATCATCTATACTGCCCTTGTAATTCTTGCCCATATCCCACGACTCAAGGAGGACAGGATCATGCATGATGTCAATTTACTGGCGGTGCTGGTGGCCGCAATCGTTCCCATGATTGTCGGCTTCCTTTGGTACGGCCCGCTGTTCAGCAAGCGGTGGCTGGCACTCATGGAGACCACCGAAGAGGAGATCCGGAAGAATTTCAATCCGTGGAAGACCCACGGAGCCAGCTTCGTTCTGGCGCTGGTCACGGCCTTCATCCTTGCGCAGCTCTTCGCGCAGATGGGTGGACCCGAGAGCGTCTCCTCGATGGCCGGCAGCGCCGGCAACGCCATGGTGGGCGTCCACCTGGCGCTGATGGCCCTCATCGCGTTCGTTCTGCCGGTCTCCTACCAGTCCTGGGCCTACGAGGGCCGCAAGGCGGGACTCTTCTGGCTCAACCTGGGCTACAACGGGGTGTCCCTGATGGGGCAGGCCGTGGTCATCGCCGTCTGGAGTTGAAGGCGAGGAACGTCATCCATGAACTCTGCTGCAAAGCCGCTGGTGCTTTTTGTCTGCTTTCTGCTCTTCGCTCTGGACGGATCCCTTCATGCCCAGCAATCGACACCTGCGGGACAGGGCCGTTGGGAGGGGGCGATCGAGACGCCCGGTCAGGCCTTGGGAGTCATCGTTGATCATGCCCCTACTCCAGAGGGAGTCTGGGCCGGCAAGATCAGCATTCCGGTGCAGGGGCTGTCGGAATTCCTTCTCTCGAACGTGAGAGTGAGAGGGGACCGGGCGTCGTTCTCAATGGAGGGTGTGCCGGGGGCTCCTCAATTCAACGGAAAACTCTCCGAAGACGGCCGGCAACTCTACGGCACCTTCAGCCAGGGGGCCGCCCGCCTTCCTTTCAAGCTCGAACGAACCGGTGACGTCGACCCGGCGAAGGTCGCGGCCCGGAAGCCTCCTCCGCCACCCATCCAAGGGGTGCCGGGCGAGGGCCTGGCCGGGATCTGGTTCGGTCGCCTGGAGATCGCGCAGATCAGTTTGCGGTTGCTCTTCAGGATCGATCAGGACCAGGAAGGAGACTTCACCGGGACGCTCGATAGCCTGGATCAAGGGGCGATGGGATTGAGACTTTCGCGGATACGGTTCAAGGACAACTCCGTTCGGCTCAGGTTCGACCGACCGCGCGCATCCTTCAAAGGAACGCTCAGTCCGGACGGGTCCGAAATCGTCGGCCACTGGAAGCAGTCGGGGCAGTCCACTCCTCTGACCATCAAACGTCAGGAAAAAGCTCCCGAATAAGATCGCCCGCAGGTCAAAGCCCTAACAAGTGGGGCACCCCCTTCGCAACCCACAGGCAGCCGTGAAACCTCTGGGAACCCTGACATTTCCGCTCAGGGCCATGCCCGCCACCTAATTCCGCTGCCTCCAATCAGCTATCCACTGACCGAAAGCTGAACCCTTCGAGCCTGATCGCGCTCAGCAGCCGGGCATAGCCCCAGGTTCCGACGGCGATCAGCAGGAAGGCGACCGCGATGTCGTAGGTGCTTCCCTCCAGGGAGAAGGCAGGAACGTAGCCGAACAGAAACGGCGCCAGGTAGAGAAACTTGGCGAACTTGAAGGCGGAAAAGGCGGTCTTCCACATGTTGGCCTTGGCGATGGCGGCTCCGGTGAAGGCCGCAATGCATACCGGCGGGGTGATGTTGGAATCCTGGGACAGCCAGTAGACGATCATGTGGGCCGCGATCGGGCTGACGCCCAGTTCGGTCAGGGGAGGCACGGCCACCACCGCGGTGATCAGGTAGGCGGCGGTGACCGGCACTCCCATGCCCAGGATCAGCGAGGCCAGTGCGATGAGCAGAATGGTCAGCCAGAGCTTGCCGTCCGCCAGCGCGATCACGATATCGGCGAAGGTGAGCACCAGCCCGCTGTAGGTCAGCACGCCAATGATGATGCCGATGACGCCCACGGTGGCGCCGATCTTGAGACTGTTTTGGGCTCCCGTGCGCGCAGCCTCCAGGAAGCGTTTGGGACCGATCCTGGTGTCTCTGCGCAGCCAACTCACCCCGATACAGGCGACCAGCCCCAGGATGGCTGCATAACCCGGGGAATAGCCCGCCAGCATCAGCACCGTGATGACTCCCAGAGGCAGGCTGTAGAACCAGCCCTGCCTGAAGATCTGCCCGGCGCCAACCGGCGACTTATCGCCCCGGATACCATGGCGCCTGGCCTCGTAGTGCGCCATCACGAAGACGCTGAAGAAGTACATCAGGGCCGGAAAGACGGCCACCAGCATGATGGTGGAGTAGGGCTCGCCGGTGAGCTCGGCCATGATGAAGCCGCCCGCGCCCATGATGGGGGGCATGAACATGCCGCCGATGGAAGCCGCCGACTCGATGCCGCCAGCCACATGCGGCTTGAAGCCGGCTTTCTTCATCATGGGGATGGTGAAGCTGCCGGTGGAAACCGTGTTGGCGATGGCGCTGCCGGAAATGGACCCGAACAGGCCGCTTGCGATCACCGACACCTTGGCCGGTCCGCCGATTCTGTGCCCCACCGCCGCCAGCGGAAAGTCGACGAAAAAGCGCTGGGCTCCGCTGGCTTCCAGAAAGGCTCCGAAAATGACGAACAGGATCACGTAGGTGGCCAGGACGTTGGCCATGATGCCGAATACGCCGTCGCTCTTGTAGAAGATGCTGGTGCAGAGTTCGGGGAAGGTGTCGCCGGCATGAGAGATGATCTCGGGTGCGTAGTCCCCGTAAACACCGTAGATCAGCATGACGGCGGCTAGGATGACGAAGGCGTTCCCCACCACCCGCCGCGCCAGTTCGATTCCCAGCAGAACCCCCGCCATGGCGATCCACTGATCCAGGTCGGTTTCGGCGCCGACCCGGTAGTTGATGGCCTCGAAGTTCCACATCCAGTAGCCGATGCAGACGACGGACCCGGCGATCAGCAGATAGTCGACTGATCTTCCCAGGCCGGATTTCGACCGGTAGAGGAGGAACACCAGGACGTAGGTGATGACGATGTAGATTCCGCGGTGAAACTGGGTTGCGGCAGGATCAAGGACGGCGGAGTAGGAGTAGAAGACCACCAGGGCCAGCGAGAGGATATCGAAGATCCATCGCTCGACCCGGTTCAGCTTCTCGAACATCCCGATATTTTAGCGAGGACGGAGGGGGGAGGCGAGCCCGGCGCACTGCCGGCATTCACGGAACGCACCCTACGGCAAGGGTGGAATTTCTCCCCGCGGGCCGGATTCAGAAAAGGCCCTGCCCCTCCCAGAACCTTTCCGCACCGGGGTGGAGAGGAGTCACCACACCCTTGATCCCGTTCCGGACGCTCATGTGCTTGAAGGTCTCTTTCTGGCTTCGCAGGTAAGCGAGCCCCGCTTCGGTGTAAACCTTGGAGAGCAGGTCGTAGACCACGTCGGCCGGGACCCTGGCGTTGGCTACCCAGAGCGCGGAGTCCTGAAACGATGAAACCGCTCGATCGACGCCCCGATAGGTGCCGGCGGGAATGGCACCCGTTGAGAAGTAGGGATACTTGTCGAAGAAGCCACTCTTCTTGGCCTCCGCTGCCAGATCGACCAGGGCAATATCGTTCGTCTGGGCCGCCAGCATCACGGCGCCGCTGGGGAGGGCGGTGAACAGCCAAAAGGCGTCCAGTTGGCGGTTGCCGAAAGCGGCGGCCGCATCGTTGTAGCCCATGGCGTTGCGCTCGATCCCGTGCCAAATCCCCATGTGGCTAAAGAACAGCTCGCAGTTGGCGAAGGCGCCGGAGCCCGCGTTCCCCACGCCGACCTTCCTGCCGGCCAGATCCCTGACACCCCGGATTCCCGATCCCTTGCGCACCACCAGTTGCGCCGGCGCTCCGTACAGGGAAGCGACCGCGAGCACGTCCTGGTAGGTGCGACCGTCATTTTTCAGTTGGCCATGGCGCCCCAGGTAGACATGCCCGGAGTAGACCACCCCGAACTGCATCCTGCCCCGATCGATCTTGCGCAGGTTCTCCAGCGACCCGGCAGAGGATTGGGCCTTGATGGTGTAGTCCGGCGACTCCTTGATCGGGCCGAAGGTCTGAATGGCATTGGCCACGATCTGGAATGTGCCTCCCGCCGGACCGCCCCCAAACACCATGCGCTTGCCGGCCGGGGCGGTGGCGGGCAGGGAGACGGCGAACGCCAGCAGTGCCGTGCTGACGATCAGAAGGATTCGGCGAATGGTTTTCATGGTGCTTCCCAAGGTCGAGGGCGGCCCTCCGTTTCCAGGCACAGAGAACCAGCGCCCGGTACACTATAATTGAAACTCCGTCCCTTTGTGACCGGAGGCATCCCGATGCGGCGGACACCTCTAAGCCTTGCGCACTGCAGAACGAAATTGTGCACCATGATGGAGTCGTGGGGACGAAAATACGGACTCGCAATTTTGCGCACATATCATTGTGTTTATAGCAAATATGCTATAAGTTGAACGTCCAATGGAGTGGAATGTCTAGACTCTGAACGCAATCGTGGACAAGGAACTTCATTCGTTGCCGGTCGTTTTGCGGGTGAGATTTTTACGAATCTACGAATTGACAGAGTCAACCGCCCTCGAAAGGATGAGTGGTCCGCATTTCAAGCATTTAACTGGCCTTCTATGGGAAATAGGAGTGAACGGCCGGAGTGGAATAGCGCGAGCCGTGTATGTTTCCTCCAAGGGAATACGTGGCGTGGCGGTGAGTGTTATCGTGAAGAAGACCGTAAGTACACCCTGACGAGGGATCGAATTGGCGCTGAGGCGCCGGAGAGGTCACGAAATGAGCAAGGTGGTCGATCTACATAAGAAGTGGAGCGAGGATACGGAATACCGTAAAGCCTACGACCGACTTGGCCCGGAACTTGAGATCTCCCGCTCCCTCATTGAGGCCCGTACACGCGCAAAGCTCACTCAAGCAGAACTTGCCCAACGAATGAATACAACGCAATCCGTCGTGGCTCGCCTAGAGAGTGGCCGCACCCGACCATCAACAAGAACCTTGGACAAAATCGCGCAGGCAACCAAGACTCGCCTGCGGATCAGCTTCGATCCCGCGTGAGGGTGCACATGGAAGGCCAATAATCCCGGCCAACCGTTCGCGAGTCCTGGTGACCCCAATTGGTTTTCCCATCTCTATTGTCCCTAGGCCAAGATTTATGTTCTTGGCGGAGGCTAGTTTCAGGATCTAGCCAAAGACCATCTTGGCACACGAGTGGGTTAACTCCATGCCGAGGGAGTTTCACTCAGCGTTTGAGGCAAGCTTTTTGGGATTCCTTCAGAAGCAGAGCGCAAGAGATGGCTCTGAAGTCCCCGAAGACTCCAATGTATAAACGCGGAAGGCAGCGTAATTAACCCTCTCTACCAGGGAAACCGTCAGTTAAATACTGTTGCTGTGTAGTTCAGTAAGTTTTCTGTGGTTAGGATTCATGCGATCGCTTTCTGATCATTCCTAACTCTAGCCTGAGTCCTTTATGTCAAAGGACTGCTGAACTGAACAAGAAAGTAAATGGCAAGAATCTACGAAAATGAAATGGCGAAGTTCCCGGAGACGTTCGCTTGGGCGACTCAAACTGACATTCGTCCGATTCGAACGGTTATCCAGAGTGCGAGCCAATTGCCATTACGGGCGATCGGTTCCGGTGGATCGCTTACAACAGCTCATGCTCTTTGCTATTTCCATCAACTCTATACCCGACAAATTGCAGCGGTTGCTACTCCGATAGAGGCCATCTGTGACCCACTAAATTCTGGAGTCTCACACTGGCTTTTGTCCGCTGGCGGGAACAACGTTGACGTTCTCGCTGCGGCGCGAATACTGATCCGGCGCGAACCGTGTCAGATTGCTGTGCTGTGTGGACGTGTTGAAAGTCGTCTGGAGATGCTTTGCCGAGCTCACCCATTCGCGGATTTCTTGCTCTTTCCGACACCAACAGGCAAAGATGGCTTTCTTGCTACGAATTCATTGCTCGGGTTCACGGCACTGATCGCACGTGCTTACATGGAGGAGTTCGATTCCAAGGAACAATGGAAGGTAACGGCAGGTCTTGTTCGAACAACCGTCTCACCGTTATCGAGAATTTCCGAAGAATGGCAAAGGCAAACGATACCGCTTTGGAAGCGGCCCACGACTCTAGTTCTTTACGGGCCTTCAACACGGATCGGAGCTATCGATCTCGAATCCAAGTTTACGGAGGCTGCGATCGGAAATATTCAAATTGCAGACTACCGAAATTTTGCGCATGGACGGCATCACTGGCTTGCGAAGTGCGGACAGTTTAGCGCCGTAATGGCCTTCGTAACGGATGCGGATCGTCCACTCGCAGAACGGACGCTTGACTTGATCCCGGCTGAGATTCCGCAGGCTCGACTGACATTACCAGGCAATTCAAGTGCATCGGCACTGCTCTCGCTTGTTGCCGCACTAAAAATCTGTGGTTGGGCGGGAAAATCACGGGGGATTGATCCTGGGCGTCCAGGTGTGCCGGAATTCGGGCGGAAACTCTACAGGTTGGCACTGCCGAGCGCACAAGAATCCTTGGAAAAACGTTTACCTGCGCGCGACCTCGCCGCCATTTCGCGAAAGAGCGGTATGCCACTGGACCGTCTCAGGGACACAGGCGAACTGGTACATTGGAAAACTTGTCTTGACACGTTCCGTACTCGCCTTCTCAATAGGCGTTTCGCTGGTGTCGTGTTGGACTATGATGGCACGCTCATAGAGGCTCGTGATCGCTTGCGGCCACCAAAATATGAAGTAGGTAAGGAACTCGTTCGACTTCTAGAGGAGGGAGCTTGGATTGGCATAGCAACGGGTCGTGGTGCATCCGTGAGACGTGACCTCCAAACGTGCCTCCCTTGCTCGCTCTGGAAACGGGTCATTGTGGGTTATTACAATGGAGCTGAGATTGCGGAATTGTGCGACGACGATGTTCCAGATAGCGGCGAAACACCTTGTGACAGCCTGACCAGCATTGCGGCGGCCTTCCGGTCAACACCCGAGCTGAGCCGATGGGTGAAACAGACTGATCGCCGTTTCCAGATCACGCTGGAACCAACGCACACTAGATCATTGAACCGTTTTTGGGAAATTGTTCTGCAAATTTTTATGGCTATTGAAGCGTCGGATTTGCGCGTGTTCCGTTCAAGCCACTCAATCGACGTAGTCGCTGGTGGCGTTTCTAAAACTAATGTCTTGAATAAACTTCGGGGCAAAGTCGGTAGTACACCTTTACTTGCTATAGGAGATCAGGGCCGCTGGCCAGGTAACGATTTTGAATTGTTGCGCGGGCCTTATTCACTAAGTGTGAACGAATGCAGTACTGACCCCGAAACTTGCTGGAATCTCGCACAACCTGGACAGCGTGGCCCCATTGTTGCCGTCGACTACATTAGCAGATTGAAGAGTGCAAATGGTGACTTCTGTTTTGAGGCTAGGGCCCTCCAATGAATCAAGAACTTGCCCTAAGAGTCCTGGGCAAAATAATGGACTGGTCGGATGAACAGGCACGAGAAGAATTTCGATGGTTAAGGCTTATGGCAAGGCTAAAGTATGATAGCTATCGTGATTTCCAAGCGGGAATGCGCTTTATAGAAAGTTTAGTAATGTGGCTTCAACAATTTACACCGGATGAACGGAACACAGCTTACGACTTTGTGCGTACAGCGTTGGTCTATTTTGGTCAAGGTGAAGTGCAGCGCTTAGTAGAGCAATTCTATCCACATTTTGTGCACGATCGACTGGTTCGATCAGTCGCCGCCAAACTATCAATTCCAACCTATCGTGTGCTCGCTGATAGTGATGCTCGTGCAGAAATTGGGCGTCTTCGACGGCAGACGCTTTTTTTGGGACTGAGCGATGGTGCCCGCATGGACACTATTCGTCATGCCAATACAGGACGGCTAAGTAATGAACAGTTGGTCGGTGGAATCCAGCTGGACACTGAAAAATGGAAGGACCTCCTTAATCACTTGAGGTCCGACCTCGCTGATGAAGCAGCCAAGTTTCGTATCATTTATTTGATTGATGACTTCACCGCATCCGGCTCAACGTTCTTGCGGGCTGACCAAGAAACGGGCTGGAAAGGGAAGCTTGTACGCTTTAAACACTCGATCAATGATGTTGCTAGGGAAGGCTCTTTTCTCTCTCCAGACTGGGAGCTGTGCATTCATCACTACATGGCGTCTGCAAATGCCGCAATTTCTATTGAGAGCAAGTTATCTGCGGCAAGCGATTTCCTAAACGATAGGGGATGGGCGCACGCGATACATGCTTCCTTTGGCACTATTCTACCGGATGATTTGCCTGTAGATTCTCAAGCAGGCCGTTACAAAGATTTTGTCGCGTTAGCACGCAAGTACTACGATCCAGAGATAGAAACGAAGCACACAAAGGTGGGTACAGTCTCCAACATGGCACTCGGCTATGCTGGTGGCGCATTGCCTGTCGTGCTTGAACACAACACGCCGAATAACTCAGTTGCCCTTCTTTGGGCAGAGACGGGTGGTGGTGAACGCGGCGGCGTCGCTGTACCGGCGATGCGGCCGCTTTTTCGACGCCGCCAACGTCACTTGTGAAGGACGGGAGATGGCCAACCCTTTCGAGAAGCGAGCAACGGAGTACCTTCGGGACGACGAGGCATTCCTCGCCGTTGTGACATCAGAACCCCTTAGAACTTTCTTTGAGAAGCCTGCGAAGGACGGAAGACTTTATGATCGGTTAGTGATGGTCATTGGCACACCGGGAAGCGGAAAAACAACACTGGCCCGGTTGTTTCAATACTCGACAATTCGGACGTTGCTCCGCAATTCAGGACTAAACACATACAAACCGCTTATTGATACTTTGTCGACGTGCGATGCTATCGTGGACGGTAGAGCAACAATTTCGGCAGCGAGGCTTCCCTTGGAGGCGGAATATCGAGATTTTTGGGAGTTGCCGTATCCTGAATCCCTCAGGACTGGGCTAATGATTGCACTATTGCAGGCCCGATCGATCATTGCGTGGCTTCGAAACTTCGAGCGGGCCGGCGTGTCTCTTCACGATGTAGAGGTTATCCCGAGAGGCGACGCATTGGCGGCACTCAGGGCGATTGGCGGAACCAGCGGACCGGCTCTTCTTGAACGTGCCCGCGAGGTGGAGGAGGCGATCTATCGAGTGTCGGCGGCACTAATACCACCGGAGGTAGACGATATTGATGCCAAGGGGAGTACGGTTTATCGACCCTTCGACGTTATCGAGTCCATGAGAATCAAGGACGGCGAGAACAAGTTGATCCTTCGACCGCTAATAATTTTTGATGATGCACATTCCCTACACTCGTCTCAATTTGTCGCTCTGCGTCAATGGTTGGTTCGGCGCGAACTCAAGGTGGCGCGATGGATCCTGACTCGTTTGGACGGATTGACTCCTGAGGATGTGCTATTGGACAAGTCACCAAAAAGCGCGAAAGCGGGCGTTAAACTAAACCGCGAGATAACAGACATCTGGATGCAAGGAACCCAGAATCGTCGCGGTCATAGAATCGCTTTTCGGAAAATGGCGAAGGATATGGCAAGTCGGTATATTCGTCAAATGGAGTTATTTAATAGGCGTGGATTGCAGAATCTCGGTGATTTTCTGTCAAACAATTTCGTGAGAATTACATCGGGTAAGCGAGCCAGGCTTGAAAAGCAGGTAAATAGTCTGCAGCGAAGGCTAGGGATTTCTTTGGAGCGACGCCAAAAATTCGAGCATGACGTTGATGCATATCTCGAACATAAGAGAGACGATGGGGATGATCTGAGGCTCGCGATGCTAGCCGTGCTTATGAAGCGGTATGCAAAGCGGATAGGCGAGGGAGGACTCTTCGCAGAACTCTATTCCAAGGCAGAGCCAAAACGGCCATTGTCCGTCGATTCTAGTGTCGCGGAAGGCGCTAGGATACACTTGCTTCACCGATATAATCGACCATTTTTCTTTGGTATCGATACGGTCTGCGATGCTAGCTCAGAGAATGCCGAGCAGTTCCTTCATCTTACGGCACGCTTGATTTCACAGGCGGAAACACAACTCATTCGTGGGAAACCACCGACGCTAAGCAGTGATTCTCAACACAAGCTACTGCGTGAACGAGCCGACGAAATCGTAAGTGCGTGGAGTTTCCCGCAGCATCAGATGGTACGTCGACTAGCTAAAGGCATTGCATCAGAATGCGTTACGAAGAGCTTGGAAGGAAACGCTTCGCTTGGGGGGGGCGCTAATGCGGTCGGCATTCCACAGGAAGAGTTCAACGCGATTCCCAACACCCATCCGCGACTGGCGAATGTGCTCAAATACGGTGTCGCCTATAACGCTTTTGTTTTGGTGCCTAATCACGGTACCAAACGTCGATTGTGGTGCTTGATCGAATTGAGTGGTGTGTTGTTGCTACAGCATGGCTTGACGTTGAGTCGTGGAGGATTTCTAGAACGGCGCGTTGAGAATTTGGACCGATTTCTCGATGATAACCGTATTTGATAGTGAACTCCGCTGGGATCCATGCGTTTCGCATCGAGGTAGCGAGGCAGTTGATTTTATATCTGAATACTTTGCACTGCCCGACCGGCGAGTACTGTTGCTCGCGGGGGCGGGTTTCGATCCGCGTTCGACTGTTGTACCGGTAAAGCTGTCCGCAGTTGCTAAGAGCTTACGTGCCCTGTACATCCAAGAGAATCGACCAAACCCGACTCAGGAACTACTCGCCCGGGCAAAGCAAAATCGTTGCACTTTAGAAAGAGCGGTTAGGGAGCACTTAGTCCTACCAGTTGACATTTTCGGGGCCGGATCAATAGCCGTAACAGGTGGACGTAATGTTGTTCGAAAGCTAAGTCAGCATGCTCTGGACGGCACTACTGACGTAGTGATCGATACTAGTGCGCTATCGGTTGGTACGAGCTTTCCGATTATTAGGTACTTCGCGGAGCTCATCAGAGGAGGGAGAGGCCCTGCAAACCTTCACGTATTCGTTGCGCATGATCCTAAGCTCGATGCGGGTATTCGCTCGATACCAAGCGATGCTCCTGGGTACGTTCACGGTTATAGAGGTCGCTCGACTCTCGACGGTGCTGCTTCAGCTGCCAAACTATGGTTGCCACAACTGGCAGCTGGACGCAGCAACGCACTAAGACAATTGTTTGACTTTGTTGTCCCCCATGATACCTGTCCAATTCTGCCGTTTCCGGCAACGGATCCTCAATTGGTGGATACGTTGGCTGCGGAATACTTGGTGGAATTGGAGAACACATGGGCGGTCGATACGCGTAACATTGTCTACGCCGATGAGGGAGACCCATTGGACCTCTATCGCACGATTCTTAAACTTGATGACTTGCGCAGACCAGTGTTTGCCGAGACCGGCGGATCTCTTCTTGTCCTGTCTCCGCTTGGCAGCAAGGTGATGGCATTAGGCGCACTGATGGCAGCACTCGAACGAGATCTCCCAGTCGCACACCTCGAGTCTATGGGGTACGATTTATGCGCGTCGGTTCCTAACACTATGCCTGAACCGAATCTAATTCATGTTTGGTTGGAGGGTGAGGTGTATCCGGCAGGACAGTCTACGTTGGAAGCAAGTGGAGCGTAGAAAAATGACCTCTAGTGATCGACCAAGAATTTTCGGTACCGGTCTCGTTGCCCTTGATCTTGTTCTTGGCCCAGATCCTCAATCGTCGGTGCGGTCTTGGGCAGGGGGTACGTGTGGAAATGTGTTGGCTATTCTGGCATTTCTAGGTTGGGAGGCTTTTCCGGTCGCACGAATGAATGGTGATCAGGCGTCTCAGCGTGTACGAGCTGATTTCGGGCATTGGGGGATGTTTCTCGACTTCGCTAGTTGTGAGCCAACTGCAAATACTCCAATCGTCATACAGGAAATAGGACGTGGTCGAAACGGAAAGCCGAGACATAGATTTTCGTGGTCCTGTCCCAAGTGTGGAAAATGGCTTCCTACCTACAAGCCTGTGTGGAAAACAGCAACTGAAACGGTCGCCCATTCTATGATGAATGTATCAGTTTTCTTCTTTGACAGACTGTCTCATGCTGCGCTGTCTCTTGCCAAAATAGCAGCCGAAAGGGGTGCAGTTGTAGTCTTTGAGCCATCGGGTAGGGGAACAAAGAATCTGATGGCAGAAGCAATACGCCTGGCACACATCGTCAAGTATTCTGATCAACGAATGGCGGGAGTGAATGGAGTGATGGGTAATGATTCATCGACGCTTCTCGAGGTTCAAACGCTCGGTGAGAACGGTCTTAGGTATCGTCATCGCTTTGGTCGGCTACCGTCGAAATGGTTATACCTTAATGCTATTCCTGTGCCTCGGCTTGCCGATAGTTGTGGTGCGGGCGATTGGGTAACTGCAGGGTTTCTGGCAAAGTCCACTGCTAGGGGAATGGTTCAGCTAAGGAGAGGTGGCGCTAAGAGGATAAGAGAGGCACTTCGCTATGGACAGGCACTTGCGTCGTGGAACTGTGGGTTTGAAGGTGCACGCGGAGGCATGTATGCCGTGAATAGAGATGCTTTTGATTCACAAGTGGCAGCATTGATTGCCGGTCAACTCGACACAGACAGCAACCCTGACAAGGAGCTACAACCCAACAGCATCGTTAGTTGCCCAGCATGCCCAACGACGGGAGCCAAATTAGGTCACATATAAGTTCCTCCCGGTTAACAGTTACAGCACTTACCAAACAATAATCTTTTTGCTGGGGATGGTAGGTTACGCGACATTCTTGGACCGTTCCATGGAGTCTCAGCCCAGTCCACCATAAGAGATTCGGGAGGGCGTCCTGCCCTTTCAAGGAATAGGGGAAGAAATGTCACTGCCAAAGGTCGACGGGTAGGTTCGCACATCAATCCCAAAAATCTAGCATTGCATGTTCCTTCCTATAGGGAAGCCAGCCCGGTCTTCCTCGTCAGGCAGCCTCTTCGCCCGCAGCAGGCCGCTTGCCCAAACCCGCCAGGAAGGCGACCAACCCGAAGAGGATGAAGCCGCAGGCGGCTACGCTCAGGGCTACCCGGAAGTCGCCGGTGGTGTCCACCAGGCGGCCGGTTCCCTTCATCAGCAGGAAGGAGGTGAGGTTGCCGAGGAGGTAGCCCCCGGACATGACCGCGGCGAAGTGGGCCATGGAGCGGGAGGAGATCTCGCTGAGGAGCACCGGGAATTCGGCAGCGTAGAAGAGGCTGGCCAGGAAGTAGATCAGGGGGACGGTGACGGCATTGCCCTGCCACAGCATCACCAGCAGGAGGCACCCTCCGATGGGGCCGGCCAGGGTCAGAATGGCCCGCTGGCCCAATCCTTCCGGAAGGACTGAAAGCAGGGAGCGGGTGATGAGGTAGGCCACGTTATGGCCCGCCAGGGTCATGCCCGCAGGTATGACAAGCTCCTCGAATTGGTGGTCCATGAACATGGGAAGGAACTCGTAGGTGGCTCCGTCGGCAGAGGCATGCAGGGTGATCAGCAGCACGATGGCCAAGGGGCGGATGCCCAGCAGCGGGCGAAGGCGGAGGCTTTGGCCGGGAGTTTGAACGCTTTGGAAGTCGGGCTGCCTGCTGAAGCTCAGCAGGGCCCAGCCGCAGAGGACCACGAACCCGGCGACCAGAAAGGGCGAGAAGAACAGCCTGGCCATTTCCTGGTGCCCCCCCTCCCGGGACCACCTCAGAAGCTGGTCGGCCCACAGCGGAATCACGATGCCCATGACGGAACCGCAGGTCAACTGGAGCGAAATCATCCGCCGTTTGTGTGACGGATAGAGAGCCACCAGGTAGGCGGGGAGGGATGACCTGGAAAAACCTCCAAACAGTCCCTGAAAGAACAGGCTGACTTTCAGGGCGAGCAGATTGGCGCCTTGTCCGATCAACACAAAGCAGGCGCCGACGCCGCCCAGGGACAGTTCGGTGATCCGCCGCACCCCGAATCGGGCAATCACCAGCCCCACCAGCAACAGGGACACTGTTTGACCCAGACTGCCCAGGCCAGACATGGTTCCCCACTGCTCATAGGTCAGGGAGAAATATTCGCGGAGCCGGGGACTGAAAACGCCCATGACCCCGTTATAGGAAGTGAGGTTGAAGATGATCAGGACGGCGATGGCCAACCGCCGCCGCCGGCGCGAGACTTCGTCTTCGGAATGGTGGTCAGCCGATGGCATGGTACGGGCAGTGGCCCGGGAGGCACCGCAGGGCCGGTTCTCGTTGGTGGCCTGCCGGAGCGGAGTGCTCTTCCGGGAGTGCTCCGACAGGTTGCAGTGGAGAGGTCTCGCCGAACCGGAGCAGAACGACGAAGGCGCTCCTGACTATCCCTCCCGATTACGTCGCAGGCCCTTGGGCAGGCCGATCTGGTCGAAGTCGTAGACACCCGCCATGAAGCAGGGCCAGGCCTGGCCGCCGATGTGCTCCCAGTCCTCCCCGCAGAGCCACGCGAACATGCGGGCGGCGGAAACGCTGAAGGGAGGCAGCACGTTCTTGTGCCAAGAGAAGTTAAAGTCGGGATCCACCGCCCAGTCGCGTTGGGGCGGAGTGGTGCGCCAGTAATTGTACTTCAGGTTGTCGCGTACGCCTGTGGCGGTGCTCGGGCTGCGGCGGTGAATGATCGAATAGGCGGTGACGATGATGGAACCCGGGGGTGAAGCGGTAGAGACCGCCGGCTTCAGGCTGCGCAGGCGTCCCAGGAAGGCGTTGCGGGCCTGGCTGAGATGGCTCCCGGGAATCAGTTCGGTGGGGCCCATCGCGCGGGTGGCGCCGCTGGGGTAGTAGAACACCTGCAGGTAGTCCAGCCGCGGAGCCGAGATGGACCCGGCGTCCGGATGCCAGGGCTGGGCCGGGCCGGGGCATTGAATCCGATGGCTGCTCATGACCAGCGGCAGGCGGAAATCCCTCCCCAGCAGAGACCGGACGGCGCCGGCCCCCTGCGGGTTCTTGATGACCGCATCCACGAACCACTCTTCCTCCAGGATCTCGACCGGCTCCTCCACATCGTGGTCCTTCATGAACTCGACGGTCCGGCGGTTGACCTCGTCCGAGACCACCTCCTCCAGCATCAGGTATCCGTTGCGGCAGAAATCCATCATCTGCTGGTCGGTAAGCGTCGGCTTGCAGTCGTAGGTTCCCAGCGCCACGGCCGGCCTCCTTATTTCTCCAGGATGAACTCGCACCCCATCCAGCGGTCGACTTCGTCGGGATGGTCGAACAGCAGGGACAGTTCCGGAAACTTGACCACCCGCCACCCGTCCTGGAGGGCGTCCAGCACCGTGTGATAGGGCCAGTCCTCGTAGTCTTCGGGCGGCAGCCGCACTTCTCCTCCCTCCACGATGGACATGCCGTTGACCGGCGAGTCCACGGCGGTGCTGTGGGTCTGAAGGTAGAGCAGCTTCTGAGGCGGTGGGGCGCCGTCCTCCCCTTGCTTCAACTCGTCCAGAGCCTCCCGCAGATCCTGTTCGGTGAGCGTGCCCTTCCTGAGCTTGTCCAGCCAGCGGGTCAACCGTGCGGCATCGACCATTGAGTTCTTCCCTATACTGAATTCGAGATCGGGATTCTACTTCAAGAGTCTCGCCCCGACAAGGCGTCGAGGTCGGCCGTATTTGGTTCCCGCCCGAAGGCAATGGCGATCGGGGGCGGCGGCGCTCCACGGCTTGCAAAGCGGTCCGGGGATTGCCGTCCCGGAGTATAGGAGTATAATGGAGCGCACCCTCCGGCGGACCGGTAGGTTCCCGGTCGCAACAGGCCGTCGACAACCGGAACTGGCGCCACCTATCCCTTGGGCGAATTTGCCCCGGCGTTGCCGGCAGGGTCGAGCAGATCACCGGTCTCATCCCGGGTTCAGGAAAGGGAGGATTCCATGCGGAGCATCACCCTGGCGGTTTTGTTTTCCTTCGTGTTGATGGGGTCGGTTGCGGCCCAAGCGGAGGATGGAGCTGATTCGGCGATTGTCCAGAAAGTCGAGCAACTCGGCGGCAAGGTCATGAAGATCGCCCAGAACGACGATGGCCTCGAGGTTTATTTTCACCTGGGCCGCAACCATGACGGCCTGCGGCAGTTCGAAACTCCCAAGCCGGGAGATCCCGAGCCTGCTGCCCTCGACGGGGAGTTGGGGATCCTGAAGGAGGTAGAGAACCTGGTCTGGCTCCATCTCGGCGGGACCGACGTGACCGACGAAGGATTGCCCCACCTGGCGGGACTGAGCTCGCTGACGCGCCTCCACCTGGAAAGGACCAAGGTGTCGGACGCCGGCCTGGCTAGTCTGAAGGATCTGCAGAACCTGAACTACCTCAACCTCTATCAAACCGGCATCACCGACGCCGGACTCGCCCACCTGGAAGGCTTGACGGGCCTCAAGAATCTCTACTTGTGGCAGACCAAGGTGACCGAGGCGGGAGTCGAAAAGCTGCAGAAGGCGCTTCCCGACTGCAAGATCGACGTCGGCTGGAAGGAATCGGAAGAGCCGGCAGAAGAGGAAACGGAAGAGAAGAAGGAAGAGAAGTCGTAGTTCGGCTGCTGAAGGTTGTTAAAATATTCGTGGTTTAACGCGAACCCCCGTGCTCAGGCCGGGGGTTTTGTTTTTTTGGGCGGTGTTTTGGAGAGGTCGTGCGTTCTGGAAGGATGCTACTGATCTGCCACTTTGCGGCTGCGGGCGGTGCGAGATACCACGACCTTGGCTGACGCTTGGGCGTGTTTGTGCAGTCGGGGACGGGTGGGATTAACGATTCTTGGGGAAGCAATGCGTTCCCGAACGGGTGCTTCCTATTCGCCGCATACGCGGCTGGGTTGGCGCGGAACCCATACGACCCCGCGCTGCCGCCTCCGCCGCCCAGAGGACTCCGCCTTCGCTGCCAAACGCGACTCCTCCAGGGCTCCTCCTGGCTCACCCCGCAGGCGACACGAGGGCGCTGCTTTGCAGCTTTGTATGGATGGCCTGTAGGTGGCTTCTCGCCGGGTAACCCACGTCAACCGCAGCTTCGCAGCTCCCCCATAACCCACCACATTGCGGAAGGATAGGATTTTTCTTTGTTTTCGGGCGCTGGCCTGGGACGCGCAGCTATCCGGCCCCGGTGACGATTTCCTTGATCACCTTGCCGCCGACGTCGGTGAGGCGGAAGTCGCGGCCGCTGTGGCGGAAGGTGAGCTTGGTGTGGTCCAGGCCGAGCTGGTGCAGCAGGGTGGCGTGGAGATCGTGCATGTGGACCGGCTTCTCGGCAGCGGCGAAACCGAAGTCGTCGGTGGCGCCGTAAGCCATGCCTCCGCGGAAACCTCCACCGGCCAGCAGGACCGTAAAGCCGCGGTTGTTGTGCCCCCGGCCGTAGTAGACCCCGTCACGGGTCGGCAGTCTGCCGAACTCTCCGCCCACCATGACGATGGTGTCCTCCAGCAGTCCCAGCGTCTTGAGGTCGCCGATCAGCGAGGCGATGGGCCCGTCGGAAAGAGCCGCCAGGTCGCGTTGGTCGAAGATGTTGGCGTGGCTGTCCCATGGGTTGCGGTTTCCGAAGAACACCTGGACCACCCGCACTCCCCGTTCCAGAAGCCGCCTGGCCATCAGGCAGCCGCGGGCGAAGTAGCCGTCGCCGTACCGTTCCCGTGTGGCCTGGCTCTCCTTGCGCACGTCGAAGGCGTCCAGGGCCTCGGTCTGCATGCGGAAGGCCAGCTCCATGGACTGGATGCTGGCCTCCAGTTCGGGGCTCTCTCCTTCCCGGGGCATGTCCAGCCGGTTGAGCCGGGACAACAGGTCGAGCTGTCGGCGCTGCTCCGGGTGGCCGGGCCCGGCTCCCTGGATGTAGTGAATGAGCTTGGCCGGGTCCAGTTCGTCCCGATTGCGCAGGTGAGCGCCCTGGTGGATGGCCGGAAGGAAGCCCGAGGTCCACAACTGGGCTCCCATGACGGGCAGGCCGGGACAGAGCACGATAAATCCGGGCAGGTTGTGGTTGTCGCTGCCCAAACCGTAGGTGATCCAGGATCCCATGGAGGGATGGCCTGCGGAGAGGTGACCGCTGTTCATCTGCAGCAAGCTGATGCCGTGCCCCGAGCTGTCGCCGTGCATGGAACGAATGACGCAGCAGTCGTCGATCAAGCCGGCCAGCTTGGGAAAGATCTCGCTGACTTCCAGTCCGCTCTGTCCCTGCGGCTGGAATCGAAAGGGCGATTTCATCAGGATGCCCTTGGCGTTTTCCAACTTCATGCTTTCGGGAACGGTCTGCCCGTCGTACTTGGCAAGCATGGGTTTGGGGTCGAAGGTGTCCACGTGGGAGGGCCCGCCGTTGAGACACAGGTAGACCATCCGCTTGGCCTTGGCGGGAAAGTGGAGTCCCGGAGCGCCAGCAGCCTCCCGGACAAGGCCTGTCCGGGCCAGCAGATGGGCCAGCGAAAGCAGGCCGAATCCGCTTCCCAGATTCTTCAGTGCCTGGCGACGATTCATGGCAAACTCTCCTGCCGGCAAACGCCGGCGTCCCTATTTCACGTAAAGAAACTCGTTGGAGCTCAGCAGCACCTGAGCGTATTGGGGCCAACTCTTCTCGTTGTCCCGAAGAAACTCACCGCCGAGCCGCAACTCCTCGGCAGTAGGATTGCGGCCGAAGAGGATACGATAAATCTGGCGAATCCTGGCCGGATCCCCGGTCCCACTGTCCAGACGGGCAACCAGCGCCTCCGACAGTCGGGTGAGAAAGGCGCTGTTCAGGAAGAACAACCGCTGCAGTGGCGTGGAGGTCTCGAAGCGGGTTTCGCTGATGGCGGTCGGATTGGGAAAGTCGAACAGGGTCATGGTCTTGTCCGGACGCCGCCGGCTGACGAAGCCGTAGAGGGTGCGCCGATTGGAATCGGCCAGGATCCACTCGGCCGGCTGGCTGTACTTGTCGGGCTCCCCGTCGGGGCCCTTGCGCCAGGCCAGGTTCTCCGTCAACCACAGCGGGGCCCCTCCCAGGGCCGCATCCAGTTTCCCGGAGACGAACAGAAGGGTGTCTCGCAGCGCCTCGGCATCCAGCCGCCTCCTATGGGCACGCCAGTAGAGGCGGTTGTCGGGGTCCAGGTCGGCATTGCGGTCGGACTGGACGCTGGAGAGGGCGTAGGTGGCCGAAAGCATGATCTCGCGATGGAGCGACTTCAGCGACCAGCCGCTGGAGATGAACCGGGAAGCCAGGTAGTCCAGCAGTAGAGGATGGGTGGGACGGTCCCCCAGTTGGCCGAAGTTGCTGGCGGTGCTCACGATGCCCCGTCCGAAGTGGTACATCCAGATGCGATTGACCATCACCCGGGCCGTCAGGGGATTGCCGGGATCGGCGATGGCCTCGGCCAGTTCCAGCCGGCCGCTTCCCTTTTGGAAGGGCGGGGGTTCTCCCTCCGACAGGATCTGCAGGAAACGCCTCGGGGCCGTTTCTCCCAGGTTGTCCTTGCTGCCGCCGATGTGGACTTTCAGGTCAGCCGGCTTTTCCGAGTCCCGGATGGCGTGAAGGAAGGCGTACTTGGCCGGCAGGCTCTCCTTCAGCACCCGGATCTCTTCCAGCAACCCGTCCACATGTTCCCGCCGCCCGCCCTTCAGGAAGGGAACCACCTTCATTTCCATCCCGGGATACTGGTTCACTTCGCCGTAGTAGTAGATTCCCAGCGGTGGGCGATAGGGCAGGTCGGGTCTGGGGGTGGCGAAGTAGAAGGCGTTCCAGAAGCCCGCCTTGTCGGCTTCCATCACCTCGCGCGGCTTCCCCTTGGGAGCGCTCCGGTTCCTGCGGTCCAGCACCCTTTGTTCCCGGGACACCGAGATCACCCGGGACTGAAACTCCTCCGCCCATTTCCGGAAGTCCTCCTCGGGAGCCTGGAGCCGTTGGGGCCAGTCATTCAGATAGGGATGTTCCTTGGGCCAGGTGTTCAGGTGGTTGATCCAGCGTTGCAGGGTTTCGGCATCGAGCCCGGCCTGACGGGCGGCCTCGGCCACCGGCAACCCGGATTCCCCCAACACCTGACGGGCGGCTCTCAGGAACCTCGAGGTCTGGTTGGCCAGGATGTCGCCCAGTTGCAGGGTCTCCCGATTCAGGAACTCCTTGAGGTCGGTTTCCAGGTCTGCGATGCGCTTGGCCCGCTTCTGGTACTCGGATACCACCGCTTCGGGAGCCAGGGGGAACTCGTGGGATTCGGTGCTCTGAAAGACGCCCTGCAGCGAATAGAAATCTCGTGTGGGAATGGGATCGTACTTGTGGTCGTGGCATTTGGCGCAGGCCACCGTCAGTCCCAGAAAGGTCCGGGTGGTGACGTCCACCCGATCGTCCGGTAGCCGGGGGCTCAGGCCATAAAGGCCGAGACCGCCCGCGAATTGCCCCGGCTCCTCCGCATGAAGCAGGTCCCCGGCGATCTGGGCCTTGGCGAAGAGGTCGTAGGGAAGATCCCGATTGAGTGCCTGCACCACCCAGTCCCGGTAGCGATAGGCGTTGGGGTAGGGATCGTCCCGGGTGTCGTTGAGCCGGTCGTCGGCGTAGCGGGCCAGATCCAGCCAGTAGCGGCCCCAGCGCTCCCCGTAGTGGGGCGAGGCCAGCAGGCGGTCAACCACCTTGGCGAAAGCCAGCGGCGAGCGGTCCCGGACAAAGGCCTCCACCTCCTCGGGAGTAGGAGGCAGGCCGATCAGATCCAGGCTGGCTCGCCGGATGAGCACCCGGCGCCCGGCCGGTTTCACCGGTTGCAATCCCTCCGACTCCAGCCTGGCCAGGATGAACCGATCGATGGCCGACCGGGGCCATTGACTGTTTGCGGTTTCGGGCGTCGCCGGCTTGCGGATGGGCTGGAAGCTCCAGAAGGACCGCTGCTCGGGGGTGATGCGATAGGGGTGCCCGTTTTCAGTCTTCGCCTTCGCCGCCTGGTCCCGGGCTTCCGGCCAGAAGGCGCCCGTCCGAACCCAGGTCTCCAGGGCGCGAACCTGGTCGGGAGTCAGAGGATTCCCGGGCGGCATCTTGAGACTCGGGTGGGTGCGCCGAACCGCCTGGATCAGCAAGCTGGCCTCCGGGTCGCCCGGAAGGATGGAGGGACCCGATTGGCCCCCCTTCAGTATCGATTCACGAGAGTCCAGCCGGAGCCCGTTTTGAGGAGAATCGGTGTGGCAGGTGAAGCAGTTTTGGGCCAGCAGCGGACGGACGTGTTCCTCGAAGAAATCGGAGGGGTTTTCCGATGCAGACAGACCCTGCGCCCAAAGCAACAGGATCGCCGCCGCTGCTGCTGCCCGTAGAGTTTTCACGATGCCTGAAGTGTCTCACCAGTTCCCGATCAGGTCAAGGGGGGAGGGGCAAAGGGTGGAGAGGTACCAGCGGGGCGTCAGTCTTTGGGGTTCCGCTCCTGGGCGGAGGCGATCACGTCGAACAGGCCGTCCTTGGCGGCCTCCCTGCGTACTTCGCGAGTGTCGATGTAGAAGCGGAGCGCCTCCCGGAAGAGCTCGGACATGTTGCGGTACTCTTCCTTGGCGACCTTCTCCGCCTCCTTCAACAGGGGCGGAGGCAGTGAAATGGTGACCAGCTTTCTCGAACGCATAGGCGCCTCCTTGGTGTCATACATTGTAGCACCACTTCCGGAGGCATGGGACCGGTAGCCAACCTCGGGGCTCTGGGTTGACCCCCACCGGCTCGCCTGCGGGCAGAATCTCCGATGTGGCAATCTCGCCGATTCCGCCCCCCCTCGACTGGAATCTCCGAACTGCCATCGGGGGAATGATTCCAATAGACAAACACGTTCCCCCTTGCAGCATTGCGAGTTCGGTGAGAGCTGCGAAGCTGCGGCCTCGTGTAGCCCCGGGCGGCAGCCCGGGGTCGTATGGGTTCCGCGCCAACCCAGCCGCGAATGCGGCGCATAGAAAGCACCCGTCCCGGAAAGCAATGCCTCCACAAAACAGCAGGAGACGCCGGGTCGGCAAGCTGCGCCGGGCTGCCTGTTCTCACGAGTGGACGCTCCAGCGAGCAGGGTGATCGCCTATGCCGGCTTGGCGCTCCCGCGCCGCCTCAGCCATTCCACTACCAGCATCAAGAGCAGGGCGAAGGCGATGAGCAGGGTGGCCACGGCCAGGATGGCCGGGCTGATCTGCTCGCGGATGCCCGCCCACATCTGGCGCGGAATGGTGCGCTGATCCAGGCCGCCGATGAAGAGCACGGTGACCACTTCGTCGAAGGAGGTGGCGAAGGCAAACAGGGCCCCGGAAATCACCCCGGGCGCGATCAGCGGGAGTTGCACCCGCCGGAAGGTCCGAACCGGCCCTGCTCCCAGGCTGGCGGCGGCTCGGGTCAGGTTGGGGTCGAAGCCGCTGAGGGTGGCCGTGACCGTGATCACCACGAAGGGAGTGCCCAGCGCCGTGTGGGCCAGGATCAGCCCCGGGTAGGTCTGGGCCAGACCCAGGTCGGAATAGAAGAAGAACATGCCGGCCGCCGAGATGATGACTGGCGTGACCATGGGCGAGATCAACAGGCTCATGGCCAGGGAGCGCCCGGGCATGGCCGGATTGGACAGCCCCAGGGCCGCCAGCGTGCCCAGGGCCGTGGCCAGGGCCGTGGCCGCGAAGCCGATGACCAGGCTGTTGGCCAGCGCCCGCAGCCACTCCGGGTCTTCGGCCACGGTGCGGTACCAACGCAGCGAATAGGCCTCGGGATCCAGGCTCAGCATTCCCTCGGTGAAGGTGAAGTAGGGCTCGACGTTGAAGCTGAGCGGCACGATCACCAGGATGGGCGCTATCAGAAAAAGGAACACCGCCGAGCAGAAGGCCAGGTAGCATCGCCGGCCCACTTTTCCCCAAGAATTTCCGGGCATCTTCACCTCACCCCAATCGCATGCGGTCGACCCCGACCAGGCGGTCGAAAAGAAGATACAGAAGGAACACACCACCCAGCAGAAGTCCACCCAACGCGGCAGCCAGCCCCCAGTTGAGAGACTGCTGCATGTGGTAGGCAACCATGTTGGAAATGAGTTGGCCGCTCTGGCCGCCGACCAGCGCGGGAGTGATGTAGTACCCGATGGCCAGAATGAAAACCAGCAGCGAGCCGGCCGCCACTCCGGGCAGTGTCTGCGGCCAGTAGACGCGCCGGAAGGCCTGCAGGAAGCTGGCTCCCAGCGAGGCGGCCGCGCTCATGTAGAGCGGCGGAATGGTGCGCATGACCGAGTAGAGGGGCAGCACCATGAAGGGCAGCAGCACGTGGGTCATGGCTACCACGGTGCCGGTCATGTTGTAGATCATGGAGATCCTCTGATCGTCGGCAATCAGCCCCATGGCCACCAGCAGGTCGTTGATCACGCCCTGGGTCTGGAGCAGCACGATCCAGGAGGTCGTCCGCACCAGCAGCGAGGTCCAGAAGGGAACCAGCACCAGCAACAGCAGCAGGTGGGCCCGCCCGGGCGGTGCGTTGGCGATGAGATAGGCGATGGGATAGCCCAGCAGCAGGCACAGCAGGGTGATGCCCAGACTCACCGCCAGCGTGCGTCTCAGCAGCGGCAGGTAGATGCGGAGGTCGGGCGGTTGCCGGATGATGCCTCCGCCGGGCGCCTGATCCAGATCCAGGGCGTGGAGGTAGTGCCGCAGGGTAAAGCGTTCTCCGGCGCGGCGGATGGCATGCCAGGTTGGTGCCTGGCCCCACTTGGGATCGATGGCGATCATGGACTCGCGCCAGGAGTCGGGGCGGGCAGCCCCGCGCAGCGTGCGCGCACTCTTCAGAAGGACGCTGCGCAGACCGGCCTGCACCCGGTTGACGCGAGTGGCAATCCGGCCCAGGCTCTTCTCCTGGCGCGCCTTCAGCAGCTCGCGGGCCATGCTCTCGAAAACCGCCTCGGGCGGGATGCGCTCGCCGTCCCAGCTGCGCAGCAGGCGAAGGGTCTCGGGGAGAGCGTCGGCCACCATGGGGTCGTAGACGCTGCGCCCCAACATGACCACAAGGGGGGCCACGAAGGTCACCAGGATGAAGGCCGCCAGGGGCAACACCAACGCTGCCGGACGCAGGCGTGGACTCCTCAGCGCAGCAGCCAGGCGATGAATCGCAGGTTCATCTCGTCGATGTGGTCGCTCCACCATTCCCAATCGTATTGAATGCCGCGGGCTGCGTTTTCGGGTGACGTGGGCATGTGCGGCTTCATGTCCACCCCCGTCTCCAGGTGGGTTGAAATCAGCGCCGTTCCCGACTGGCGGGCGGGGCTGTAGGAGATATAGCGGCCGACCGCCACCAGGGACCGGACCGTGGTGGCGAAGGAAAAGAACTTCCGCGCCGCTTCCAGGTTCCGGCTTCCGGCCACGATCACCAGTTGACCCGTGTCCAGCAACTGGCCGTCCCAGACGATGACGAAGGGCTGGTTTTCCAGCACCTGGGCGTTGAAGATGCGTCCGTTGTAGGCCGTGCTCATGGTCACTTCGCCGTCTGCCAGCATCTGCGGCGGCTGGGCGCCGGCCTCCCACCAGACGATGTGGTCCTTGATGCTGTCGAGCCTGCGGAACGCCCGGTCCAGCCCCTCCTGGGTTCTGAGTGTGGCGTACACCTGGTCCATCGGCACCCCGTCGGCCATCAGGGCGAACTCGAGATTGACCTGCGGGGTCCGCCGCATGCCGCGGCGCCCCGGGAATTTCTCCAGGTCGAAGAAGTCGGCGATGGTGGACGGCCTGGCTCCGGGAAACTGCTCCAGGTTGTAGGCGTAGATGGTGGAGTAGAAGAGCGTGCCCACCCCGCACTCGGTGACGGTGCCGGGATAAAAATCCTGGGCGGCCGGAGTGCCGTCCGCACCCGGCGGCAGGTCGCTGACCTCGATGGGTTCCAGCAGTCCTTCATCACAAGCCCGCACCGCATCCGCCATGTCCATATCGACCACATCCCAGTGAACGTTGCCGGTTTCGACCTGGGCCCGAATCTGGGCCAGCCCGCCGTTGTAGTCCTCCATCCGTATCTCGATGCCGGTTTCGGCAGTGAAGGGTTGGTGATAAGCCTTATCGCAGGCCCTTTCGTAGGAACCGCCCCAGGAGACCACGGTCAAGGACTCGGCGAGCGCGAAAGGGGAGAGCCCGGTCAGGGCGATCAGCAGTGGGAGCACTGTGGCGAGGCACCGCCGGCCTCGGCCGCTCACGGAAGCTAAAGCTTGTCGGCCGCTCCGTCTGTCCGCGCCCGGTGCTCGGGCAAACAAATTGAGCCCATGGAGCTGCGACCGGAAGGGAATCATGGGGAGCCTGCCTCGGGATCGTCGGGCTCCAGCGCCCGGCCGTCGGTCAGCGTCCAGCCGACGCGGACCCGATCACCCTCCAGCACTGCTCCGTGCCCCACGATGTTGGGTATCTTGGCGATGAAGTCCGAACTGTCGCAAACCGTCATGCGGATCCTGAGGTGATCCCCCAGGAATACGATGTCCTCGATCCTGGCGTCGAACTCGTTGCCGTAGAGGCCCGGCTCGGGAGCCACGGCGACCCGTTCCGGGCGGATGGCGACCGAAACGGAGTCGCCGACCGCGCAGGGCGCCACACGGAAGGCCTTGACAATCTGTCCGCCGACCTCCACCCGGCAGAAATCGCCCTCGACCGCGACGACCTTTCCACGCAGCAGGTTGTTCTCTCCGATAAACCGGGCCACGAACTCCCGTTCCGGCTCCTCGTAAAGGGCTTCAGGCGCCGCTACTTGCTCGATGCGCCCCCGCTGAAAGACAGCCACCCGATCCGACATGGCCATGGCCTCCTGCTGGTCGTGGGTGACATAGACGACCGTCACTCCCAGCCTGCGCTGGATGCGCCGCACCTCGTATTGCATCTCCTCGCGCAGGCGGCGGTCCAGAGCTCCCAGGGGTTCGTCCATCAGCACCAGGGCCGGCTCGAACACCAGCGCCCGGGCGATGGCCACCCGCTGCTGCTGGCCGCCGGAAAGCTCGCCGGGGCGCCGGCCTTCCAGTCCATCCAGGCGGACCAGTTCCAGCGCGCCGAGGACCCGTTCCCGGATTTGTCGCGGTTCCATTCCGCGCACTTCCAGGGGAAAGGAAAGGTTTTCCCCGACGGTCATGTGGGGAAACAAGGCATAGTTCTGGAAGACGACGCCGATGTCGCGTTTACGCGGGGGGAGATCGTCTACAGCGCGCCCGCCGATGCGGATGGTGCCCGAGGTGGGAGTCTGAAAGCCCGCCAGCATCATCAGGCAGGTGGTCTTGCCGGAGCCGGAGGGACCCAGCAACGTCAGGAACTCGCCCTCGTAAACCACCAGGTCCAGGTCCCGAACCACGACAGTGCGACCGTCGTAGCTCTTGCTGACACCCTCGAACTCGACGTGGGCCTTCTGGGGTGAGTCCATCGGGGGGCTAGTATTGTTTTCTGCCATTCGACTTGCCTGCCTTCGGCAGATGCTCTGATAGACATCTGGCCCCTGCCAACAGGGGCGAGTATAACAGCCACGTCAATTGAGGACGGGCGCCCCGTAGGGCAATTTCTCCGGGGATTACCGCCTGCGTGAGCGTGCCGCCGCGTTCGCGGCTCTACTCCCGTAGGGGACGCCCGCGTCTCCCCTATGTGACGTTTTCCAATGGCTCCCCCCGGGCTTTTGCCCTGGGCATATTCTAAATAGAAAAGCACGTTTCCTCTTGCAGCGTTGTGGGTTCGGGGAGAGCTGCGAATGCTGCGGTTGACGGGGTTACCCGGCGAGACGCCACCTACGGGCTATCCTTATAGAGCTGCGAAGCTGCGGCTCAGGGTAGCCCCGGGTGTCAACCCGGGGTCGTATGGGTCAGCCCCAACCCAGCCGCGAATGCGGCGAATAGGAAGCACCCGTTCGGGAACGCACCGCTTCTCCAAAAAGACGCCACCCAATAACCCTAAGTCGTATGAACCCCACGCCGCCCCTAGCCGCGTAGGCGGCGAATTAAAAGCCTCATACCTCAACGCACCGCTGCCCCACAACCACCCCCACCCGGCATCTACATACCACCCCCTCCCCAAAAACCCTAAACACCCACACCCCCCGGCGATTATCCTTATTCGCAAGCGCTGCCCTTTGGTGCGTCGCTAATTTCGAGACGATGGCGGTTACGGGGGATCAACTCCGTCGCCTCATCTACCTCATCTCCAACCGACACCAATTCCCATGTTCGACAGCAGCCGCATGGTTGAGCTGACCGCCCTGATCGCCTACCTGGCGGTTCTGCTCTGGATCGGGGTGGGCAGCGCCCGCCGCATCCGCACCTCGACCGACTACACCCTGGCGGGAAGAAACGTCCCCTGGGTGGTGCTGCTGGCCACCACCGCGGCCACGCTGATCGGGGGCGGGGCTTCGGTGGGTAGCGTCTCCCGCGTCTATGAAATCGGCGTGGCCGCGGCGCTGGTCACCTGCGCCTGGCACCTGCAACTGATCTTTACCGGCCTGTGGGCGGCCCCCCGGCTCCGGGCGCTCGACCTGGTCACGGTAGCGGACTTTTTCGAGCTGAAATTCGGCCGGGTGGCCCGGGCCATGGCGACGGCCCACTGCCTGCTCTTCCTGGTGGGGGCCCTGGTAGCCCAGATGGCGGCCATGGCCACCATCACCGCCTCCATCGCCGGCATTCCCTATGGCACCGCCCTGCTGATCGGGGCCGCGGTGACTATTTTCTATTCCACGGTGGGCGGAATGCGGGCGGTGGTGGCCACCGATGTCCTGCAGTTCGTGGTCCTGGTGGGCGGAATAGCCGCTGCCTCGGGCATGCTGATCTTCCAGCAGGGAGGCTTTCTTCCGCTGGCTGAGCAGCTCGGTCAGGCCCACTTCCAGATCACGGGCCACTGGTCGATGACGGGGGCCGTCAGCCTGTTTGTGGCCTTTCTGCTGGGCGAGATGTTCATCCCCACCTACACGGTCCGCTGCTTCATTGCCCGCGATGCTCGCCAGGCCAGGCTGGGAGTCGCCGGGAGCGGCCTCTTCCTGCTGCTGTTTCTGCCCATCGCCACCTGCGTGCTGGGACTCTCGGCGGCTGCCCACCCCGAGGTGCAGCAGGCGGCCGCCGAAGGGGTTCAGCAGGTGTTTCCCGCCCTGGTTCGAACCACCTTCCACCCTGCCTTTGCCGGGGTCATGATCGCCGCCATGGCGGCCGCCGCCATGTCCTCGGCCGACAGCGTGCTCTCCTGCAACGCCACCGTGGTGATGCAGGACATCTATCGGCGCACCATCAACCCCCGGGCCGGGGACCGGACCCTGCTGCGGGTGGCCGAGTGGACCACGCTTGGCACCGGAGTGGCCGCCGCCCTGCTGGCCTACCTCTACCAGGACATCATCTCGGTGTTGGTGTTCGTCTACGATTTCTGGGCCCCGGGCATGGTGCTGCCCTTCCTGGTGGGCCTGTTCTGGTACCGCCCCGAACGCGCCCCCGCCGTGGTGGTTTCCATGGCGGCCGCTACGGCAGCCACCATCCTCTGGTTGTGGCTGGATCCACCGGGAGACCTGGGCGCCGCCCTCTTCGGCTTCGGCGTGGCCGTGGTGGTCTTCCTGGCGGCCCTCCCCTTCACGCGCCGCCACCGGGTTTACTGAGGCGTATGGACCGTGCCGCCCACGAGAAAAAATCCTATCCTGCGGCGGCGTTGTTGGTAGGGTGAGAGCTGCGAAGCTGCGGTTGCCGCAGGTCAATTGAGGAAACGTCCCTTACAGGCCATCCTTATATAGCAGCAAAGCTGCGCCCTCGTGTCGCCTGCGGGGTGAGCCAGGAGGAGCCTGGGAGGAGTCGCGCTTGGCAGCGAAGGCAGAGTCCTCTGGGCGACGGAGGTGTCAACCCGGGGTCCTATGAGTTCTGCGTCAACCCAGCCGCGAATGCGGCGAATAGAAAGCACCCGTTCGGGAACGCACAGCTTCCCCAAAAAAACTCCGCCCCCCGCCACAATCACCCACCACCGCCGCCTTCGCTCCTCAATTCTTACCCGGCGCTTCCCATCTGAAACCCGCGCTGCCGCAGCCGCCAAGCGGCGAATCAGTAACGTCCTTCAGGAACACACGGCCTCTCCAAGCCCACGCCAACACCGCCCCTCATCCCCCAATGAAGTGGACAGCACCGGGCGGTTGCGCTAAATTGTGACTCACACTTGGAGGTTTGATATGGGTGCTGTTTTTAGTACCCGCGGGAGTGCCGGAGGCGTCATGGCGCCGGCCTTTCTGGGTGCCTTGTTTGGTCTGGCCGTAGCAGTGTCCAGTGCTCCGCTATTGGCCGGCGACCAACAGACCGAGTCCTTCGAAGCGCTCGGACTCCGGTACGACCGGGAGGTGCGGCCGTTGATCGGGCAGTTCTGCCAGAACTGCCACTCGACGGCCCTGCGCACCGGGGAGCTGGACCTGGAGCGGTTCACCGACATGGCCGAGGTGCGGCAGGATGCCGGGGCCTGGGTCAAGGTGGTCGACATGCTGGAGCGGGGGGAGATGCCCCCCGAGGGATCCGGCCAACCGTTACCCGAGCAAAGAAAGGCTTTGCTGGACTGGGTAAAGGGATATCTGCGGGCGGAGTCTTTGGCCAATGCCGGGGACCCGGGGCCGGTGGTGCTCAGACGGCTCAACAACGCCGAGTACACCTACACCGTTCGCGACCTGACCGGAATCGCTCTGGATCCGACCCGGGAGTTTCCCACCGACAGCGCGGCCGGGGAAGGGTTCACCAATGCCGGCAACGCCCTGGTGATGTCTCCCGGCCTGCTGCAGAAGTATCTCGACGCCGGCAAGGTCATTGCCCAACACGCCGTGCTGTTGCCGGACGGGTTTCGTTTTTCCCTTCAGAAGACCCGGCGCGACTGGACCGACGAGATACTGGCCGAGATCCGCCAGTTCTACGGCCGGTACACGGACGTCCGGAAGCTGGGCGTGGGTTCGGAGGTGGGAAACGTCAACGTCCACGGAAACTCCCGCATCGGGTTGTCCGGAGCTCTGCCGCTGCAGAAATACTTTGCAGCTACGCTGGCCGAGCGGCAGGCGCTGCGCTCCGGCCGCAAGACCATCCCGGCCGTGGCCCGGCAATACGGGCTGAATGCCGGCTACCTCGGCCGGTTGTGGAACAGTCTCAACGGAGTCGCCCCCTCTCCCCTGATGGATGACCTGCGTGCCCGCTGGCGCGGCGCCGGGCCCTCCGACGCCGGGGCGTTGACCTCGGCGGTTGCCGCCTGGCAGCGGGCCCTCTGGACCTTTGGGCCGGTCGGCTTGATCGGCAGGACCGGAGGACCCAAGCGGTGGATGGAGCCGGTCGACCCCCTGGTCTTTCAGCAGTACCTGTGTGCCTCCATCCCCCCCAGGCCGCCGGACCGGCGAGACGGGGAAGTGCTGGTGTCTCTGGTGGTGACCGATGCCGGGGACGGGAACGAGGATGACCTGGTGGTGTTGGAGCGGCCGCGCCTGGTGCGGGTGGGTCAACCCGACGTGCTGCTGCGGGAGGTTCGCGGCCTCAGCCGGGGAACGAGCGGTTCAGACTCTGGCCAACCCACTCCGGAAGAAGTCGAGTGGGGCCTGGACCCGGGCATGTTCGGCAGTCATCCCAACGGCAAGGCCATTGATGCCGACTCGCTGGTCGTGCGCGCACCGGCGGTGATTCCCATTCGCCTGCCTGCCTCCCTTGCGTCCGGCCGCGACCTGGTCGCCCGGGCCGTGCTGGATGAGGAAACCGGCAGCGAGGGCAGCGTTCAGGTGGAACTGGTGCTGGGAGAGCCGGCAGAGACATCCGGCCTGTTGGTCAGTCGGACCAGCGTCCTGTATTCGAGCGTGAGCCAGGTATTTTCGGACCGCCGGGACCTCTCCCTCACCCGGCCCATCCTGGTGGCCGAAGGCGGCGGCGCCCGGGAGCGGATGCAGGCGGCCCTGGAGGAATATCGTAGCCTCTTTCCGGCGGCGCTCTGCTTCACCCAGATCGTGCCGGTCGACGAGATCCTCACCCTGCAACTGTTCTATCGCGAGGATGACCACCTGGCCCGGTTGATGCTGGACAGCCGCCAGCGGGCTCGGCTCGACCGGCTTTGGGAAGAACTTCGCTTCGTCAGCCAGAGTCCCTTTGATCGGGTGACAGCCCTGGATCTGCTTATGGAAGCCATGCAGGGCAACGGCCGAAGGGACCGTTCCCAATACCGGGCCCTGCTGCCTCTGCAGCCACCCATCAAGCGGGAGGCGGCTGCCTTTCGCCAGGAATTGGTGGGAGCCGAACCCTTGCAGTTGGCGGCCCTGGTCCAGTTTGCCGGCCGGGCGTACCGCCGTCCCCTGACCGAACTGGAAGTGGAGGAGCTTCACGGACTGTACCGCCGGCTGCGGGAGCAGGAGCTTCCCCACGAAGAGGCGTTTCGCTTGACGCTGGCCCGTGTCTTTGTCGCCTCCCCCTTTCTCTACCGGCTGGAGAAGGCGCCGCCCCAAGCCACGGCTGAGGTCTCCGACTGGGAGCTGGCCAGCCGGCTGAGCTACTTTCTCTGGTCTTCCCAGCCGGACCGGGAACTGCGCGCCCTGGCCGCTCAGGGCAGGCTGCGTGCTCCCGAAGTGATGGTCTGGCAGGCCAGGCGCATGCTGGCCGATGCCCGGGTGCGGAGGCTGGCCACCGAGTTTGCCTGCCAGTGGCTGCACATCTACGACTTCGACCAGACCGAAGTCAAAAGCGAGCGGTACTTCCCGGAGTTTGCCGAAATACGCGGTGAGATGTACGAGGAGTCCATCCGGTTCTTTACCGATCTGTTTCAACGGGACGGCTCCCTGCTGAGCCTGTTCAACGCCGATCACACCTTCGTCAACCAGAGACTGGCCGAGTTTTACGGGATCGAGGGCGTTCGGGGCGAGGACTGGCAGCGCATCCAGGTTCAGGAGCATGGGCGCGGCGGCATTCTGGCGCTGGGCACCACCCTGAGCAAGCAGTCGGGCGCCTCCCGGACCAGTCCCATCCTGCGCGGCAACTGGATCAGCGAAGTGCTCCTGGGAGAGAAGCTGCCCCGGCCGCCCCCGGACGTGCCCGAACTTCCACCCGATGAGACCGCGACCGAGGGGCTGACCCTGCGCCAGCTGGTGGCCCTGCATACCAGCGAGCCCAGTTGCGCCTCCTGCCATCGAAGGATCGACCCCTTCGGCTTCGCACTGGAGGGCTTCGACGCCATCGGCCGGCGCCGCGACCGGGACATGGCCGACCGTCCCCTGGATACCCGGACCACGCTTCCCGACGGAACCGAGGTGGAGGGACTGGGCGGTTTGCGGGACTACCTGTTGGAGCACCGGCGAGAGGAAGTGCTGCGCCAGTTCTGCCGCAAGCTGCTGGGTTATGCCATTGGCCGGGAACTGAAACTCTCCGACCAGCCGCTGGTCACCGAGATTCTGGAACGCCTGGCCGAAAACGACTACCGGTTCTCGGTGGCCATCGAGACGATCGTTCGAAGCCGTCAGTTCCGGGAGATCCGGGGCCGGGATCTGCAGGTGGCCCGGGGAACCGGTCACTGATCTTTGTGGGAAAGCTCCCGGCGGGGCCGTTCCCGATCCGTACTGTCAATAGCGGGGTTTCGAGGTTCCTGGTGCGTTCGGAGGCGATAAGAGGTAGAATACCCCCGCAATCCCTCTCTCCTTTGCCGTGAGGCCGATCATGATCAATCCTCGATTTTCTCGACGAAAATTCCTCCGGGGGCTGGGCGTCACCATGGCGCTGCCCTGGATGGAGTCGCTGCCGGTTCGGGATGCATGGGCGGCTCCCGGTGTGCGCGCCTCCAATGAGGCCCCGGTTCGCCTGGGCGTGTTGTTTGCGGGTAACGGGTTTCACACCAAGGAGTGGTGGGCCAGGGGAGCAGGGAAGCAAATGGAGCTCGGCCGGGTGCTGGAGCCCCTGACCGATTTTCGCGAGCGAATGGTCTTCATCCGCGGGCTCTACAACGCCGAGGCGCTCAAGGGCAACATCCACAGCTCCCAGACCGGCAACCTGCTTTCCGGGGCGCCGCTGGCCAACGGCGGCGAGATTCGTTCCGGAACCAGCTTCGACCAGGTGGTGGCCCAGCGCTACGGGCGCTCCACCAAGGTGCCCAGCATGGTGATCGGTTGCGAACGGTCCAACCCGGGGATTCACAAGAACTACTCCATGCTCTACAGCTCGCACATCTCCTGGAGTTCTCCCACGGCTCCCACCCCGCTGGAAGTCTATCCCGCCCTGGCTTTCGACCGGCTGTTCAAGGACAGCGTCCAGCGCGGAGACCAGAGTGTGCTGGATGCGGTGCTGGACGAAGCCAATCGCCTGCGCCGGGACATCGGCTCCAACGATCAGCACAAGCTGGACGAGTATCTGAACTCGGTGCGTGAGGTGGAGCGGCGCATCGAGCAGGCCGGTAACCGGGGGGAGGTGCAGGGCTGGCGTCCCACCCTGGACAAGCCCAACATTCCCCGTCCGCCGGACGGCATGCCGCAGGACATCCCGGAACACATGCGGCTCATGAGCGACATTCTGGTGCTGGGCTTCCAGACCGACACCACCCGGGTCTGCACCCTGAAGCTCAACAACGATCACAGCTACCTGCTGTTCCGCCACCTGGGAGTCACGGTCGGCCACCACGAGCTCTCCCATCAGGATAACGACGCCTGGCTTCGCGTGAACCAGTTCTTCGTGGAACAGTTGGCCTACATCGCCCGCAAGCTGGATGCTGTGCAGGAGGGCGAGCGGACCGCCCTGGACAACTCCATGCTGATGATCTGCTCCAGCATGCTGACAGGTCGCCACAACGCCAAACAACTGCCGGTAGTCCTGCTGGGCGGCGCCGGGGGGCAGCTGGAGGGCGGCCGGATCCTGAATTACCTCGATAAACCCAACCGCAAGATGTGCAGCCTGTTCCTGTCCATGCTGGACAAGTACGGCATTCACCTCAAGGAGTTCGGCGACTCGCAGGAGCGGCTGCTGGAAGTCTAGCCGCTCGACAGCGGGCTCCCGTCCTCGATTCTCAAAACGTTAAGGCAAGCCTGGATACTTGTCTTCTTGCCCCCCTTCCATAACCCTTTTGGAAATTTCAATCGCCCGCGACTGCGCGGGCATGATGGAGGTCTTTATGCGGATGATGCCCATTGGAAGAGTCAAATGGTGGGGCTGTCTTGCAGCCGGACTGCTCTGGACTGTCATGGGCCCGGCGCCGGCTGAAGGGGGAGACTTCTACGTCGGTCTCACGGGGTCGGGCGAACGTCTGGATGTCCTGTACGACAAGACCGTGGACAACACCGCCCCCAACAACATTTCACTCAATCCGGGCGAGGTTTTTCGAGCCGACGACTCCGCTACCAAGGCGGCCTTCGGCTACGGTTTCCTGGCCGGCTACCGCGTTCCTATCGGCCTCACCGGTTTTTTCGTGGCCGGCGAGGGGGACATGGCCTATCACCGTGGCGCAGTGATAGGGCGCTTGCCGGGACTGGGGACTTCCGAGGGGCGCAACCAACTGGGAGAGGTCTGGCCCGAGGACTGGTCTTTCGACAAGGACAGAAGCATCGGCTTCACTCTGCGCCTGGGCGCCGGAATTCCGGTGGTGGGGCCGGGGCTTGGTCCCAGCATTTACGGGTTGGTCGGCCTGCGCCACCTCAAGGCGGGGTTCAGGTCGGACTATACCGGATGCCTGAATCCGGAGCCCTGTACCGAGGCCGGCGAGTTCACCTCGGGGACCGACCGGTTCGACGAGAATTTCATCGGCTGGACCACCGGTGGCGGGATCGAAAAAAAGCTGGGAGCCATCGCCATAAGGGGCGAAGTGAGGTACACGGACTACCGAAGCGCCTCAAGGATCATTCCGTTCACCGACGTGGGGGTGACGGTCCCCTTGTCTCTGGAAGCCAGCGGAGTCAGCGCCCGGGTGGGGCTGCTCCTTTATTTCTGAATCGCCGTCGTTTGCCGGAAGCAATAAAAAGAGCTATCCACGAAGGGACACGAAGGATCACGAAGGACCACCAAGCGGGACGGCTTTGCCGCATCGGCGCGAATTGCGACCTTGAAACTCGACCTGCGCCCCCTTTGAAAGCAAGAGTGATGGGAGGCGGCCCGCCCGGGAGCGCGGGCGTCCCGCCCGCCCCAGTCCGGGCGCAGCCCGACCCTATCTCCCCCACTTCGATCTGCGGAGTTCACTGGTGCGGCGAGAGATCGTGCGCCTCCGATACAGGATACGTATCGCATATTTTTTCCAAACACTATAGACTATGATCCGAAGTTTCAGGGACCGGAAGACCCAACGATTTTTTGAAGGCCAACGGGTTCCGGGTTTCCAGGGTTTCGCCGACCAGGCGACGCGCCGGCTCGCTGTTCTTGATAGCGCGACGACACTGCGCGATTTATCCGCCTTGCACAGTAATCGTCTGGAATCCTTGTCCGATGAGCGATCGGGTCAATACAGCATCCGAATAAATCGACAGTGGAGGGTCTGTTTCCGGTGGCAGAAGGATGGTCCCCATGATGTGGAGATTGTGGACTATCATCGATAGAGGGAGGATGGTGATATGAGCCAAAATGGCATGAGACCTGTGCATCCCGGCGAAATTCTGCGCGACGAGCTTGCCGCGCTGGAGATGTCGGCCAAGGCTTTTGCCGAGGCTTTGGATGTTCCCGGTAACCGAATAACTGCGATACTGAATGGGCGGCGCGGCGTTACCGCTGACACCGCGTTGCGCTTGTCCCGTTATCTCGGCACCACGGCGGAGTTCTGGTTGAACCTGCAAAAGACATTCGAGCTGCGGATGGCTGAAATTAGGACCGGGAAACGGATTGCGAAGAGCATCACGCCGCGACAGGCCGCCTGATCAGCAGTCAACCATTCCTTAATCAGTTCCTTAGCGTCCCTTCGTGGATGTCTTTTTTCCCTGCCGGTCGGTTTGAGGCACAACCTCGCGAGTTCGTTCAGAATTGAATTAGAGTGCAGGCCCGACTTGAGTGAAGCCCACCATCCTGATGCCGTGGTGACCGTAGAGAGGCTGACCTTCAGTTATGCGAGCCGGCAGGTCCTGCACGGGATTTCCTTCACCCTGGGGAGGGGCGAGGTAGTGGGACTGCTGGGTCCCAACGGCGCCGGCAAGAGCACCACCATCAAGGTTCTGACGGGCATCCTGCCTCCGGGCGGAGGATCGGTTCGAGTCGCCGGTTTTTCCATGCCGGGCGAGGCGGTGGAGGCCAAGAAGCGCATCGGATATGTGCCCGAGTCGGCCGCGCTCTTCGAGAGCCTGACGGCGCAGGAGTTCCTGGAGCTGATGGGCCGCCTTCAGGAAGTCCCCGAGCCGACTCTGCAGGCCCGAATCGACCTTTTCCTCGAGCAATTCGACCTGGCCGATGAGCGCAGGCGCCGTCTGGACGGTTACTCCAAGGGCATGCGGCAGAAGGTGCTGTTGAGCGCGGCCCTGCTGCACAATCCCGAGCTGGTGTTGTTGGACGAGCCGCTTTCGGGGCTGGACGTCAACACCGGGCTGATGGTGCGGGACCTGGTGGGTGCCCTGGCTGCGGAGGGGAAGACCGTTCTCTACAGTTCCCACGTCCTGGACGTGGTGGAGCGCGTGTGTGATCGCGCCCTGATCATCCATGAAGGAAAGCTCATCGCGGACGGGTCGTTGGAATCGCTGAAGGCTTCCACCGCGAGGGGCAGCCTGGAGGACGTCTTTCGGCAACTGACCCAGGCCGAGGGAACCGCCAGCGGCGTCTCGGAAATCATCGAGGGTCTCCGGTCATGAGGGTCCTTGGTTCGATCGCAAGGCGCTGCCTTCGCGGCAGGGCCTTTACCCGGCTGCTGGAAAGCTGCGGCATCGAGCCCCGACGATACTGGCTCCTGGTCGACTTGTTCCAGACGCTGGGCAACCGGGGAGAAGTGGCCCGGATGGGCAACCAGGACTACTCCCTGCGATTTCTGGTGATCTTCTGGTTCTTCCTGGCCAGCCTCATTAGCCTGGCAATGGCCTTCACCGGTACGGCCCCCGAATGGTATCTCCTCCTATTTCTCGGCATCACCGTTTTCAACCTCAGCATACTGCTGATCCCCGAGGCGGCCGAAACCCTGGTCAACCCAGTCGAGGGACTGATTCTGGCCCATCAGCCGGTGAACGGAGCCACCTGGTCGGCCGCCAAGCTGACCCACCTGGTCAGAGCGGTGGTCTACGTGGTGGCGGGAGTCAACGGAGTGCCGGCACTGGTTGGTCTCATTCTTCCTCACGGGGAGGGGACCGGCTGGCTGGTCTATCCCCTGGCGCACCTTTTGATCGCCTTGGGCGCGGGGATGGTGTTCGCACTGCTCTGCTGCAGCCTGTTCGGCTGGCTGATTCGCTTTGTCCCGGTGCGGCGCCTCAAGGCGGCCGCCGGCCTGGTGCAGGTGGTCCCCATGCTTTTACTGTTCGGATTCCAGATTCTGCTTCGATTGTGGAGAGACCTTGTAGATTGGTCAGGATCGGTCGAGCTATTCCAGCGGTGGCTGGCTGCAGTCGGCGCCCTGTCGGACGGATTCCCGGTGTTTTTGGGGGTGGCGGGTGGCGTTGTCGGATTGGTTGCGATCCTCCAGGGCTTGCGGGCCCTCTCGGCGGACCACCTGATCCGAGTCTCCGGCCTGATGCACTCCGGCAGCAGGGTCCGGTGGCTCAAGCGCAAGGGGTCGAGAGTGGGCCCCTGGGTTGCCCGGGTTGGCGGGGGACAGGCCTGTCGCGCGGGTTATGAATATCTGCATTCCCTGATGCTCCGGGACTGGCAGTTCCTCAGGAACGCGGCTCCCGTCCTTCTTGTGCTGATCCTTTCATTCTGTTTCGTGTTGGCCAGCGCCGGGCTGGCCTCTCCCTTCGGGCCGGAATTTGCCCTCATCCACTTTCTGCCCCACCTGCTTGGCCTTTTGATGATCTCGATCTGCCGGTTTCTGGCCTACGGTAACGACTTCAAGGCCACCGCCTGGTTTTTCACCGCTCCCGATTCCTCCTTCCGCCCCTTTGCGGGGGGCATCCATGCGGCGCTCTGGCTCCTGCTGGCCGCCCTGCCCAACCTGCTATCGCTGCCGGTGCTGGCCTGGTTCTGGCCGATGCCGGACGTTCTCCTCTTTGTCTCCTTCAGCATGGCGGTGACTTCCCTCTACCTTGGGGTGGGTCTCAGGCTGATCGACGGTGTGCCGTTCGGCAAACAAGCGGTGCCGACCCGCGGCGCGGCGGACTTCGTACTGATGATGGTCTACTTGATGGCCGCGGGGATTGCGGTCGGGATTCAGTACCTTCTGTTTCGCTCAACTTTGGCAGTTGTCCTGGTGACGCTGATCGTCGGCGCAGGTGCCCGTTTCCTGACGCGGGCGGTGCTGGACGACTACGCGGCGCGCATCCGGCTGCAGCTCCAGCGGGCCGCTTCGGGGTCGGTGCTGCTCTACAAGGAAGTGGAGTAGCAAAAGGACTGCTGCCATCTCGGGTCAGTCGGGGGTACAATTACCGGCCTTCAAAGTATATAATGCGGTGGAGCTACCGCACTAAAGTGGTCGGCGCAGAACTTGGGCTGGGGGATCCACCATGGCAAGCAATCAATCCTCAAAGGCGACCGATAATCGGGAGCGGACGGCAGACTTGGTCCGGACGCCGCCCATAGCCATCGTCGGGATGGCGTGCCGTTTCCCTGGCGCGCCAAACATTTCTGCCTTCTGGCGTCTGCTCGAAGCCGGTCGGAACTCCGTCAGCGAAGGGGTGCCGGGCTCCGGAGAAGGCCGCTGGGGCCTGCTCTTCCCCGACGACGGGGTTCAGAGCGTAGGGTGTCGTTACGGCGCCTTCGTTGACGACATCGACCTGTTCGACGATGCCTTCTTCCGGATTTCTCCGGTAGAGGCGGAACTGCTGGACCCGCAGCAGCGCATGATGCTGGAGACGAGCTGGGAGGCTCTCGAGGACGCGGGAATCGATCCGGAGAGCCTGAGAGAAAGCCTCACCGGCGTCTACACCGGGATCAGCAACGACGAATACCGAATGCTGGTCGTGGACTCGAGCAAGCCCTCCGAGGCTGCCGGGTGCCTCTATGCTCTCAGCGGCACCAACCTGAACGGTGCCAGCGGACGGGTATCCTTCGTGCTGGGTCTCAGAGGGCCGGCGAAGGCGGTGGACGCCGCCTGCGCCTCATCCATGGTATCGGTCCACGACGCGGTGGCGGACCTGCAGCAGGGCAAGGCGGATCTGGCCATCGCCGGCGGCGTGCAGGCGATCCTCAATGGCCGCATCTACGAACTGCGAGCCGATTCGATGATGCTGTCTCCCGATGGGCAGTGCAAGGCGTTCGACGCATCGGCCAACGGCTACGTGCGAGGCGAGGGCTGCGGGGTCCTGGTCCTCAAGCGGCTGAGCGATGCGGAGGCGGACGGCGATCGGATCCGGGCGGTGATCCGCGGCGCCGCGGTCAACCATGGCGGAGCCAGCGTCGGATTGACGGTGCCCAATACCCCCGCGCTGGAAGAAGTGATGAAAACAGCGCTGTCCGACGCGGGAGTCTCCCCGTTGGAGGTGGACTATCTGGAAGCCCACGGGACCGGTACCGCGGTAGGGGATCCGATCGAGATCGATGCCGTTGCCGCAGTCTATGGGAAGGGCCGGCCCGACAGCCGCCCGCTTCTCGTCGGTTCCGTAAAGACCAATGTCGGTCACCTGGAGTCGGCCGCGGGCGTGGCCGGAGTGATCAAGGCGGCGCTGGTACTGGAGCGGGGTGTGATCCCGAAGCACCTCCACTTCCGTAATCCCAATCCGAGTCTCGACTGGGATCGTCTGCCTCTGCAGGTGACATCGTCGATGATGGATTTGCCGCAGCGGCCGGGGCGGCAACGACTGGCGGGTGTGAACTCCTTCGGGATATCCGGGACGAACGCTCACATTGTGATGGAGGAGTACCGTGCCCCGGACGGCAGGTCCAACGGAGAGCCGTGGGCCGTCGGCTCCGGGAAGTCGGTGACGGCTTGGCTGCCGGCGACGGTGGGGGATCTGCCGCTGCCGGAGCAGGAAGTTCGGCCGCGCCCGACACGTCTCCTTCCGCTGTCGGGCAAGTCGGAGGGCGCGCTCCGCGATCTGGCCGGGCGGTACCTGTCATGGCTCGACGAACGTGCGGATCAGCTCTCAGCCGAGGGCGACGCTTGCGGGCAGCTCCAGTCTGACATGGCATGGACGGCCGGCGTGGGCCGGAGTCACTTCGGTCACCGCGCGGGCGTCGTCTTCCACGACGTGGAATCACTGCGAGACGGACTCCGCGGACTGGCTGAAGAGGATAGGGGTGCGTCGTCGCGGACACCGACCCGGGTGGCGTTTGCCTACACCGGGCAGGGGAGTCAGTGGGTTGGCATGGGAAAGGGGCTCTACCAGAGTGAGCCGGTGGCGCGGGCGGTGCTGGACCGCTGCGAGGCGGTCCTGCTTCGGGAGCGAGGAGTCTCCCTGCTGGATGTCATGTTCGGTGGGACCGGAAGCAAGGGGGACCTCGGTGACACGGCCTGGGAACAACCCGCCCTCTACGCGCTGCAGTGCGCCTTGACGGCGCTTTGGTCGAGTGTCGGCGTTCACCCCGGCGTGGTCGTCGGACACAGCATCGGGGAGCTCGCGGCCGCGCAGGCCGCAGGTGTATTCAGTCTCGAGGACGGGATGCGGTTCGCCGCCAAACGGGGCGGGCTGATGTCGCAGATGGAAGAGGGTGGCATGGCCGCAGTCTTCGCGCCGCCGGAGCGGGTGGCGCCGGCGGTGGAGGCGGTGAACGCGGCCTCTTCCCATGTCGGGCTGAGCATTTCGGGATTCAACGGCACCCACCAGGTGGTCAGCGGACCGATTGCGGGAATTGAAGCGATCTCGAAGCGATTCGAGCTGGAGGGTGTGCGGGTCAGGCGGCTGAACACGACCCGTGCGTTCCACAGCGCCCTGGTCGAGCCCATTCTGGACGAACTGGAAGCGTCCCTCGGCGGCGTCGAGATCCGGACGCCCGCTTTAGCCGTGGTCAGCAACCTGACAGGTCGGGCAGTGGAGCCGGGCCAGGTGCAGGACGGAGCCTACTGGAAGCGGCATGCCCGGGAGCCGGTGGCATTCGCCCAGGGGGTGAAGACGATGGCGGATCTGGGGGTGGACCTGGTGCTGGAGATCGGCCCGCGATCGGTGCTGGCTCCCATGGCTGCCTCGTCCTGGCCGGAGACGCCGCAGGCGCCGCCACCAGTGGTTCTGTCGAGTCTCTGCCCGCCGTCCGACAGCACGGAGGAGACCGGAAGAATCGACGGTTTCGTGGAGAGTGTCGCCAAGGCCTACCAGGCGGGGCTCCCGATTCGTTTCGAGGGGCTCTTCTCAGGGGAGACGCGGCGACGGATCTCGTTGCCCAGCTATCCGTTCCAGCGCGAGCGGCACTGGATCGAGTTGCCGAGACGTCGACGTGGAAGCGCCGGCCATAAGCTGTTGGGCGACCGGCACGAATCCGCCCGTGGCGAGATCACATTCGAGACGGAAATATTCCCCTCGGAGCCAGCCTGGCTGAGCGACCACCGGGTGTTCAACCGGGTGGTGGCGCCAGGCGCTCTCTACGGCGCCATGGCGGCCTCGGTGTCCCTTCTGGAGCGTAGCGGCCCGGTGGTCGTGGACGACATGCAGCTTCACAACCCTCTCGTCTTCGAGGAGAACGAGAGCGGAACGGATGAGGAGGGCCGAAGGGTCCAGGTGGTGCTCGAGGCTTCCGAATCGACCTCGGCACGCGGTGTCCAGATCTTCAGCAAGGGGAGCGACGGGCAATGGACGGTCCACGTGGAGGGTCGTCTGTTGCCAGACACCCCCGACCCGGAAGGGGGTGAGCGGATCGACCTGGAAGGCCTGAAGGCCGGCCTGTCGCCCGGGGACGTGGCAGGCTACTACCGTCACAGGGCCAGTACCGGGGTCGATCTCCGTACCCTCCTTCGCACGCTGGGTAGGGTCTGGTCCCGCCCGGGCGAGGCCTTGGGCGAGGTTTCTCTGCCGGATTCTCTGACCGGACATGGGCTTGATATCCATCCGCTGGTTCTGGACGGTTGCTTCCAGGTCTTGGGCGCGGCCCGCAACCTGGCGGGAAGCGAGGGCGGGGCCGCCTATCTGCCGTTCGGCTGGGAACGACTGTGGCTGGCTGGACCTCTGCCGGATCGGGTCGTCTGCCACGCGCGCCTGAGTGAAGCCTCCCGCGAGGCGGAAACCGGCGCAGGCGAGCCTGCCGAAGTTCTGAGCGGCGAGTTGCGCATCTATGATCCGAACGGGACTCTGCTCGGCCGCCTGAGCGGCTACACCGTCAAGCGGGCGACCCGGGCAGCGCTGCTTTCGGCGATCGAAGGGGTCAAGGAACTCTTGTACGAGGTGGTGTGGCGTGAGCGCGACCTTCCACCCGGAATCACACCGGCCGACTTCTTCCCGAAACCCGCGGCCGTTGCGGCGGGCGCGCAGTTGTTCGCGGGTTATCTGAGAGACGCCGGGGTCGATCCCGATGACCGGGACGCCCTGCTTGCCAACCTCGAGCGTTGGTCCCGGTCCCGCGCGCTCGCCACCCTGCAAGAGCTGGGTTGGAAGCGCCGGTCGGGCGAGACCGTGGACCCGGAGGCCTTGCGGAGCCGGTTGAAGGTCCTCCCGGAACACAAGCGCCTCTTTCGCCGGATGCTCGAGATGCTGGCCAAGTCGGGAGTGCTCGAGGAGGTTGGCGATGGCTTTGTAGTCGTGGTGGGGCCCGACGATCCGCTGCCGGCGGCATTGCCCGGCGATCTCGAGGAGTTCTCCTCCCGGCTGACCGACCTCCATCCCCACGGTTTGACCGAGATCGGACTTTTCCGGCGTTCCGGCAAGGCTCTGGCCCAGGTGCTTCGCGGTCGCGAGGATCCGCTGACACTGCTGTTCAGCAGCGGAGAACCCACGGCGGCCGATCTGTATCTGAAAGCGCCCGTCGCGCGAGCAGCCAACCGGATGCTGTCGGAGGCCGTGCAGGCGCTGGTGGCGGCATTGCCCCAGGGACGGCGTCTCAGGGTGATAGAGGTGGGGGCGGGTACCGGGTCCGCGACCGCCTCGGTGCTCCCGGAGCTTCCTGACGGACGGTTCGACTACACCTACACCGATATCTCCGCGGGCTTCTTTGCCGAGGCGGAAGCTCGGTTCGGCGATGGCGGCGGGTGCATCCAGTACCGTCCGCTGGACATCGAGAAGGACCCCATCGACCAGGGGTTCGACCGGCATGGCTATGACCTGCTGATCGCGTCCAATGTCCTGCACGCCACGCGGTACCTGGAGGAAACGCTGGGCCACTGCCTGGATCTAGTGGCGCCGTCGGGACACTTGATCGCGCTGGAAAACCTCAGCGGTCTGGGCTGGATGGACCTGACCTTCGGCCAGTTGGACGGGTGGTGGCGCTTTGCCGACGACTTCCGCCCCCACCACGCCCTGGCGAGCCCGGCGGTGTGGCGCCACGCCCTCGGCCAGGCGGGCTTCCAGGCCGCTGAGGTTCTCGGACCGGACGAGTCAGACCCCTCACGAACACCGGACAAGGGTGTCATTGTGGCTCAGGGCCCCGCGGAAGTGAAGGAGTCTCCGGGACTGTGGATTCTGGCAGCGGACCAGGGAGGGTTGGCGGCGACGCTGTCAACCGAACTGGCGGCGCGCAACCAGACGGTCGTGCTGGCTGGCTGTGAAGCGCCGGAAGAAGAGGGGCCGGCAGTGGCCGGTCCCGGTGTCTTCCGGACTGCCGTGGAAATGAATCAGCGGGAGTCCTGGCGGGCACTTGTGACCAGCCTGCCCGACGACCTACCGCTCAGCGGCGTTGTGCATCTGGCGGGACTGGACGGTCGCGGGGCACAGGCCACCACGGAGGAGATGGCAGAGGACGTGAAACGAGCCGGAGCCAGTGCGCTGGCGCTGGTGCAGGGTGTCGCCGATTCCGATGCGATCCCCGCCCACGGCGTTTGGTTGATTACGCGCGGCGCACAGGTGCTGGAGCGGGAGCGCGGCGGAGAACTTGCCGGCGCAACGCTGTGGGGTTTCGGCAAGGCCGTGGCCCGTGAAGCGGCTCATCTCCAGCCCAGGATGATCGATCTGGACCCAGGCCAAACGGTGCCCACACCCGACCTCGTCAATGAACTCCTCTATCCCGATTCCGAGAATCACATCGCCTATCGATCGGGACGCCGTCAGGTGGCCCGCCTGGTTCGGGCGAGCGCCGGGCCGGAGCGGCTGACCTTGCCGGAGGAGCCGGACTGGGTGCTGGCTCCGGACCCGGCCGGCGTGTTCGACAGACCCAATGTGCAGCCACTGCCGGCGCGTTCCCTGGAACCGAGGGAAGTTCGCGTTGGGGTCGAGGCGGCCGGACTCAACTTCTGGGACGTGTTTCGGTCGCTCGGCTTCATCGAGGAGGGGCTGCTGGGCAGAGAGTTCTGCGGCCACATCCTCGAGGTGGGTTCCGAGGTGACGACCGTCTCTATCGGCGATCCGGTGGTCGGATTGGGGTTCGGCGCGTTCGGCCCGCAAATGGTCACTCGGGAGGAGCTGGTTGCGCCCAGGCCATCCGGATTCTCGGTGTCGGGGCTGGCCACGGTGCCGAGCGCCTTCGTGTCCGCCGCCCTCTCCTTCGAGTATTCGGGGCTCTCATCCGGCGAGAAGGTGCTGATTCACGCCGGCGCGGGCGGCGTCGGGCTGGCGGCCGTCCAGTTGGTGCAAGCCGCCGGAGCGGAGGTCTTCGCCACCGCCAGTGCACCGAAGCAGGCCTATCTCCGGTCACTGGGCGTGGAGCACATATTCGACAGCCGCACGACAGCCTTCGGCAGGGAGATCCTCGAAGCCACCGACGGCGCGGGTGTGGACGTGGTGTTGAACAGCCTGACGGGAGAGGGCTTCATCGAGGCCAGTCTGTCCTGCCTCAAGCAGGGCGGCAGGTTCGTGGAGATGGCCAGGCGAGACATCCTGAGCGAGGAAGAGATGGCAGGGGTGCGTCCGGATGTGTCCTACGCCATCCTGGAACTGGATGTTCTGAAAAAGACCGAACCGGCCTGGGTGGGCAGGGTCCTGCGGCAGGTGCTGGAGCGCCTTTCGACGGGAGAGCTGAAACCGATCATCCACAGCAGGTGGCCGCTTGCCGAAGCCGGGGCGGCCCTGAGCTTCATGCGGTCAGGCCGGCACCTGGGGAAGATCGTGGTGACGCTGCCGCCGCTGGCGAAGGGCAGGTTGCGGCAGGACCGGACTTATCTCGTGACCGGCGGTTTGGGCGGGATCGGACTGGCCATAGCCGGCTGGCTCGCGGACCACGGAGCCGGGGCGATCGTGCTCAACGGGCGCCGTGCGCCGGATGCCGAGGCCGAGGAGGCAATTGGCGGGCTGCGGGAGCGGGGTGTCACGGTACAAGTGGAACTGGCGGATGTGACCGACGCCGACGCCATCGATGAGATGCTGGCGAGGATGGATGCGACGCTGCCACCCCTCGGGGGCGTGATCCACAGCGTGGGCGTGCTGTCGGACGGCGCGCTCACCAACCAGAGTTGGGAGCGATTCGAGAGGGTGCTGTGGCCGAAGGTGCTGGGCGCATGGCACCTGCACCGGGCGACACAGGACCTCGATCTGGATCTCTTCATTCTCTTTTCGAGCCGGGTGGGGGTTATGGGCAATCCGGGCCAGGCAAATCACGCGGCGGCCAACGCCTTTCTGGACCAGCTCGCCGGCCACCGCCGCGCCCGGGGGCTTCCCGGACAGGCTATCGCCTGGGGAGCATGGTCGGAGATCGGCGAGGCCGCCGAACAACGGGAACGGATTGACCGGCAACGAACGGCACTCGGAGGCCGCTGGTTTACCCCGCAGCAGGGCCTTCGGGCATTCGACCAACTGGTGCGGCAGGACTCCACCACTTCCGTGGTGATGTCGATGGACTGGTCGGTGTTCAAAGAGGCCGTGCAGGACCGTCCTGCCTTCCTGGAGGACTTGCTGTCTGCCGCATCGGACGCCGAAGCCGATTCCCCGACGTCGTCAGAGGACCTGCTGTCCCGCTTGCAGGAGGCACCGGCTCGCGAGGAGCTGCTCGTCTCCTTCCTGCAGCAGGAGGTGCAAGCCGTGTTGAGGCTGTCGTCGTCCCCCGAGTCCACGGTGGGTTTCTTCGACCTGGGGATGGATTCGCTGATGGCAGTGGAGTTGCGGAATCGTCTCAATCGGGCGTTTGCGGAAGAGTACACGGTACCCAATACCGTCGTGTTCGATTACCCGGACATCGCGGCTCTGGCCCGTCATCTGGCCGGAGAACTGGGCGGGGCCGCCAGTGCGCCGGCGGCCCGGACGCAACCCGAGCCGGAGCGCCAGGCGGTGGTGCAGCCGGCAGAGGACGGAATTGCGATCGTGGGCATGGCCTGCCGATTTCCTGGAGCCACGGATATTTCGGCATTCTGGCGCCAGCTCGAAGCGGGGGCGGACGCCGTCACGGATGGACGCGGAGGTTCAGGTTCCTGGGGCGAGCTGGCTGAAGATCTTCCCGCCGAGTACGCTGCCTACCGCCAGGGCGGGTTTGTGGAAGGGATCGAGCAGTTCGACTCCAGGTTCTTTCGGATATCGCCGATCGAGGCTCGCGCGATGGATCCGCGGCAACGGATGCTGCTGGAGACAAGCTGGCAGGCTCTTGAGGATGCGGGGGTGGATCCGGACCGATTGCGAGGCAGCCGAACCGGGATCTATGCCGGCATTTCCACCAGCGAATACCGGGACCTGATGACAAGCGGCAAGTACGGCGTCAGCTACCTGGGCACCGCCGCCAGCATGACGCTGGGAAGAATTTCCTTCGCGCTGGGATTGGAGGGACCGACCATTCCGGTGGAGCTCAATTGCGCGTCGTCACTGGTCGCGGTGCACTATGCGGTCTCGGCCTTGCATCAGGGCGAAGTGGACATGGCTCTGGTCGGAGGCGCGCACGTACTCCTGTCCGCTGACATAACCCGAGAGATGGCGGAACTGGGGATGTTGTCGGCAAGCGGGCGGTGCAGGACCTTCGATGCCGCCGCCGACGGTTTCGTGCGCGCCGAAGGATGCGGCATGGTTGTGCTGAAGCGGTTGAGGGAGGCGGAGGCCGATGGCGACCGTATCTGGGGGGTTATCCGCGGATCGGCGGTCAACCAGAACGGGGCCAGCGCCGGACCGACGGTGCCGAACGGTTCGGCGCAGGAGCGGGTGATTGCAGAGGCGCTGTCGCGGGGGCGCGTTGCCCCGCAGGAAGTGGATTACCTGGAGGCCCACGGGGCGGGGTCAGGGTTCGGAGACCCGATTGAGGTGCAGTCGGCCGCGGCGGTGTACGGCAGGGGACGCGAAGCGGACCGGCCTCTCCTGATCGGCTCGGTGAAGACCAACATCGGCCACCTGGAGCCGGCGGCCGGAGTTGCGAGCCTGATCAAGACCGTGTTGGCCATGAAGCAGGGGGCCATCCCGAAGAATCTGCATTTCCGGAACCCCAACCCGCACCTGGAATGGGATCGACTTCCGGTTCGGGTGGTGTCGGCCATGACCGACTGGCCGAGTCATCCCGGTCGCCCGCCGCGCGCGGGTGTAAGCGCCTTTGGAATATCGGGAACGAACTCCCACGTGGTGGTGGAAGGGTACGGGGAAACCAACGGCTCCGGTCCGGATGATCGGGCTCTGCCCGCGGGTTCCGCGCAACCCGTAACCGTTTCCATGCCGGAGTCGGTGGCGGACCTGCCGCTTTCACAGGAAGAGTTTCGGCCACGCGTGACACGCTTGCTGCCGTTGTCGGGGAAGGCGGACGGTGCGCTTCGGGCGTTGGCGGGACTTTATCTGTCCTGGCTCGACGAACGAGCCGAAGAGTTTTCTGCTGGAGGGCCGGCCGGCCGGCCGCTGCTTGCGGACATGGCATGGACCGCCGGCGTGGGGCGGAGCCATTTCGGTTACCGTGCAGGGGTGGTGTTTCACGATGCCGCTTCGCTGAGGGGCGGGCTGGAGGCACTCGCGAGCGAGGGTCAGCGGCCCAAGCCGTTGACGGCAACCAAGGTAGCGTTCGCCTACAGCGGGGAGGGCAGCCAGTGGGCCGGCATGGGGCAGGCGCTGTACGAAAGCGAGCCGGTGGTGAGGGCGGTTCTGGATCACTGCGACGCGCTACTGCGGGAAGAACGGGGCGCATCGCTGTTGGACGTGATGTTCGGCCGGACCGGTGCGGAAGGAGCCCTGGACGACCCGGCGTGGACGCAGCCGGCCATTTACGCACTCGAATGCGCCCTGGGGGCGCTTTGGTCGAGCCTGGGGATTGGGCCGAGCGTGGTGGTCGGACACGGTATCGGGGAGCTTGCGGCGGCGCAGGCGTCGGGGGTCTTCGGTTTGGAGGAAGGGCTGCGGCTTGCCGCGGCGCGGGGCGCGGAGGAGCCTATGGAAGACATCGCAGGTGCGCCGCCGTCGCTTGCTTTTGTGAGCAGTTTGACCGGCCGATCGGTGGAGTCGGGTGCCGCGTTCGACGCGGCCTACTGGCAGCGCCAGGCGGGTGAGACCGGAGAATTCGACCGATGTGTGGAGACCTTGGCTGGCCTGAGTGTGCAGGTCGTGGTGGAGATCGGCCCCGACGCGGTGCTGGGTCCCAGGGTAGTTTCGGCTTGGCCTGAGCCGTCCCGGGGCACAGGAGTGCCGGTCGTGCTGTCGAGCTTGCAGCGGGACTCGCAGGGAGACGACGCTTTCCTGGAGGCGGTTGCGGGAGCCTACCAGGCAGGGCTGGGACTTTCCTTTGCGGGCTTGTTCGCCGGGGAGCCGCGGCGCCGGATCTCGCTGCCCGGCTATCCCTTCCAGCGCCGGCGCCATTGGATTGACTTGGCGAATCGGACGGCTTCAAGCGCCGGGGGTTGACCAAATTGGATTGACTTAAGCTGTCCCTCTTGCTATTTTGCTTGTCCCTCTAACTAACCTCTCTACCAATGTGAAAGGGTGCTAGACATGGCCTCAACCGGAGATCGCCTCAAAACTCTCATTGCCGACAACCTCGAAATCGATGGGCAGGCCATCGATGTGCCGGAGGATCTGGATATCAGTCTCCTCGAGGCCGGTGTGTCGTCCGTGGATCTGGTTGCTTTTGCGAAACTGGTCGCTCGGGATTTCAACGTCAAATTTACTCTCGAACACTGCACGACGTTGAACAGCGTGAAGGAAGTAGTCGACTTCATCGATTCCCAACCCGGCTAGACTCCGCGTGAAGTCGTTTGCCCGTCTCGAGGAACCATCGCCGGCACCGTCGGTTCCGCGAGCCGGTGCAGAATCCCGACGTGTAATGCCCGCCTCTGTTGCCGACTGCTGGTGGCGTCCTTTCAGGAGAGTCGGCAGCGCTGCCGTTCTGTATGTCGATCTGGCCCCCGATGCGGCCCGTGAAGCGGCTGCTCTAACCTGGCTCGACGAGGAAGAACAGTCGCGTCGGCAGCGCTTCAGGTTCGACGGTGCTCGGCGCCGATTTGCCTTGTGCCGAGCCGCGCTCCGGGCTATTCTCTGTAGTCAACTCGGTTGCCCCAACTACCAGCTCGCCTTCGGCGCTACCCATCACGGTAAGCCCTATGCGTTAGTCAATGGGCAACCGGCCCCCATCGGCTTCAATGTCAGTCACGGCAGCCTACATGGCCTGATTGCCTTTGCCGCCGAAGGGAGGCTGGGTGTGGACGTTGAGGAACGCAGCCCGGCGCGTGATTTCGATGGACTCATCGGCAGCGTGATGGGGCCGGCCGAACGAGCCGAGTTGGCATTGGCTCGCGGAAACCATAGACTTCACTTGTTTTACCATCTCTGGACAGTCAAGGAAGCACTGATGAAAGCGCTTGGCACGGGACTTTCCCCGGATGTCTCCGGATTCGAGATCCCATTGGCCATGCGCCGCGGTGTCAAGACCAGCATATTTCGATTCCCTCACCTCCCGACAGTCCGATGGTGGCTGGAGGACCTTGGCAACGAGCACTTCGCCGCCGCCATCGCTCATGAACTGTCCCCGGGTTCCCATTGACCACGACTTCAGAAACCCTGTGGGAGATTCCCGAACCTCTTTCCACCAGCGATGTTCGGGTGGACGATGACACCGTCATCACCCTGCGCCGCCATGGAAACCCGGCGGGACCACGGCTCGTCCTGAGCCACGGCAGCGGTCTGGCGATCGATCTCTACTACCCCTTCTGGTCACTGCTTCTCGACGATTTCGACCTGGTGATCTACGATCTCCGAAACCATGGTTGGAACGCCGTCAGCGCTCGGGAAAAGCACAATGTTCCGACGTTCGTCAGCGACCACGACATCATCCTGGAAGCCATCGATCGCAACTACGGCAAGAAACCCAAGATCGGTGTCTACCATTCGATCGCTGCCCTGACGACTCTATTGTCCCCCACCAAGGGCAGCCAATTCTCGGGCTATGTACTCTTCGATCCTCCCCTGTGCAAGCGCGGAGCCAGCTACGAAGAATTCGATGCCGCCGCCGAGCGTTTGGCGGCAATGGTTCGGCGCCGCGCCCATCGGTTCCGGAACAGGGAACAGTTAACCGAAGTTCTCTCCTATATTCCGACCTTTCAGCGTACCGTGCCGGGGTTTTTCGACCTGATGGCCCGGACAACGCTGCGCGAATGCGAGAATGGAGAGGGTTATGAGCTTCGCTGCCCGCGAGATTTCGAGGCGCAGGTCACCGAGTATGCGGCCCCTTATGCCGTGCTGGTCGACTTTGCAACCTTCCATTGCCCGATCAAGGTCATCGGCGCCGATCCTACCCTCCCCTACTCCTATCTGCCGACGCTCGATCTCAGTCACATACTGACCGTGGACTACGATTTCCTGCCTGAGACGACCCACCTTCTGCAAGTGGAACAGCCCGAGGAATGCGCGGCCGAACTGCGCGAATTCATTGAGCGAAACACGGAGTTGTGACTTTCGTTTCCCTATCGGTTTACTCGGACGGTGACGATGTCCAGCCCGTCATACTTCTGGTGGCGCACCGCGGAGGCGTAGTGTCGCAAGAGGCGGAAGGATAGCTCCCTTTCGTCGAAGGTCTCGGTCTGTTCGTTCAGATAGGCCAGGCGGTCTTCCAGGTTCTCCTCGTCGAAAACCGCCAGGAATTCCATTTCCACGGCCTCGGCCTTGGGGCGCGCCGCCACAATCAAGCGCGGTCTCTCGCCTTCCGGGAATTCTTCTCCTGGCTGCAACAAGCTTGCCAGGGTCTCCTCGCCCGCGGACCGCAGCCGCCCGGTCGCGGCAGCCTCCCAACCCATCCTGGCCGCAACCTTTTGGAGGAAGGCATCGATCCGGGGAAGGTCGGCGATGTCCAACCGAACCTCCAGGCGTTGGCGCCGAGGGCTGGTCCACTCCAAAAAGGCGGTCAGAGCAATCGCTGTGGCCGTGCCCACGGTGATGCCATTGCCGAGCAACATGTCCCAGGGACTGCCCACCAGGTCCTTGAATATATTCAGATGTTGCATGCCGAGGCCGGTGGAAAACGCCAGTCCTGCCACGATCGCTTTTTGCGGATCGAGGCCGGTCCGTGCCAGGGTCTGAATTCCCTCGACGAAGAGCATCGCAAGAGCGATCACCAGGAAGCTGGCCATGACCGAGCTGGGAATGATGAGCAGAAGGCCCGTGAACTTGGGAAAGAACGCCAGCACCACCAGGAGACCGCCCACGGTATAGCCAACGCTGCGCGCGGCGACACCGGTGAGGTTGATGAGTGAGACCGTGAGCGAGGAGTAGGAGGTCGTCGGCGGCGTTCCGGCAAGACCCGACAACAGGATACCCACCCCGTTGGCATAGATTGAGCCCTGGATCAGGCGAAAATCGGTCGCCCGCGGCCGTCGGCGCGACACCTGTTGAGCAACCATGGAGTCGCCGATACTCTTGATCACCTGCACCAGGCCCACAATCAGGAACATCGGCAGCAGCCCCCAGAAGCCGGCGGTCGGTGTCAGGTCCAGCCCTGGGAATTGGCTGTCGGGGATTCCAACCCAGGGAGATGCGACCAGGTGCTCAAAGTCGTACAATCCAAACGGAACTGCCGTCAGGCAGCCCGCCGCGATTCCGATCAGCAGCGACCAGGGACGCCAGATCCGGGGGGCGCGCAGCATCAACATCGTGGTGACGACCAGCGTCACTGCCGCCACGCACGGACCCGCAGCCAAAGTCGCGCCTTCGGGAACCTCCTTCATCCGATCGAAAGCGATGGGCAGGACCATGGCCGCGATCAGCATGAGTACCGTGCCGGAGACGACCGGCGTAATGATGCGTCGCAGCCGGGGCAGCCAGGCCGACAATGCCAGGTAAAAGAGCGAGCATAGGACGACGAGGCTGGCCAGCAGGGCAGGCCCTCCTTCCTCCATGGCCAGGACGGAAACGGCGATGAAGTTGGGAGTGACCGTGGTAATGAGCAGGTGGGCTCCGCCCAGCCGCCCGATCCTGGCAGCCTGCAAGGCGGTGGCCGCTCCGGTGATAATCAGGGCCGCGAAGACGGCCCACGACATGAACTGTTGGTCCTGGCCGGTCGCCAGGACGGTGATGGCCACGATCAACACGGTCGGCGCCAGCACAAAGGTGATGCCCTGGGCCGCGACCCCCAGGGTCAGCAGCGGGGGACAACGCTCGTCCGGTTGGTAGCGGATGTTCTGGTTTGAGCGTGCTGGGGGCAAATGAGGCCTCTTTAAGAAAAATCTTTCCGTGCTTGACTATAAACCGGTTTCCAGCCACCCGGCGCAGGGGATAGTATCAGGCAAGTCCGGCCTCCGGCCTGGCGGACGGATCATACAGGGTGAAACAGGTGCCTCTTACAAACCTCGGAGTCTGGGGGCCCCACCGACTCGACAGCGGGCTGAATCTCCTATGTGGCTATCACGCCGATTCCGTCCTCCCCACCGGTTCGACTGCGGGCGGAGCCCTTGTCTCACCGACTCCCCCTCCAGG